>JAJUHY010000003.1 GCA_029265735.1 Marinobacter segnicrescens
GCGCCCGCTGGAAGGTGCTTCTGGGTGATGGGAGCGGTGTGGCCTTCGACTTTCATCATCACCGGGGCTCCGGTGGAGAGGTAGAGATCGGAGGCACCTTTGTCGGCCATGAGTTTGAGGTAGGCGGTGAGGTCCATCGGGGACTCCTTAGTGAACTCTTTTGCTCAGGATAGTTGAATCTCTGGCGAGTCGCAGGAGGTTTCTTCCCAGGGGCTAACGCACATCATGTTTCTTCTTAGGAAACAGCCAGAAGGCAAACCACCGGGTCATTCGTGGCATGAGCACATAACTCATCAGCAACATAACGACGATGGTTACCGCCATAGTTCGCAGCAACAAGGGTATTTGTGCCAGCAGATCACCAAACAGGACGAACACGAGGGTAACGGCGGGATAAAGGGCAAGCCAGCTGACGATGGTCATTTTCCACTTGGGAGGTGGTGTTACCGGGTTCTGGCCTGGCAGGGTAAACCAGGTCACGATGCCCGAGGTGACTTCCCGTTCGCTGGGCTCGACCAGTAAGCTTTCAATTTTGGCCAGTAGTTCGGCACGAGCTTTCGATTCTTCCCAGGCGGTCAGGGTTTCCCGGTCCCGGAACTTGAAAGCAATCCGGTATTCCGGATCTTCGGGAGAGGCGGGGCGAAACATGGTTGCACCAAGGTAACCCGGAAACGCTGAGGCGCGCTGGGTCATTTCGGTGCTGAGTTTTTCAAACTCGCTTTCCTTGCCTTTAATAACCCTGCGAGAGACAACAACCGTCAGGGCAGATTCCAGAGGCGTGCTCATAGTTTTTCCTTCTTGTTGGGTGTGTTGCCAGGATCTTTGAAAAACGGGCCTGCAAAGGCAGGCCCAAGTGGGGTGGAACACAATAAATTCCAAACAACAGTAGCTAGATAAGCAATACCTGTGCCGTTAGGTTTGTAAACATATTAACCTATTGAAAATTAAGTGAATCACATTTTTCTGGCCTGAATGGTTTTTCGTCCAGACTGTCCGGATTTGATGATTTGATCAACTCCCGGCAGTAGGGGGTTTGAGGATTTGGTAAGTCTGGCGCTGGTTTCAGCTGTCCGGCAAGAGCCCGGATTTCTTCAGGCGATAGGCCAGGGCGGGGCGTGTTAAGCCCAGAATACGGGCCGCTTTGGAAACGTTCTGTCCGGCCTGGTCCAGGGCTTTCTTCATCAGAATCACTTCGACCTGCTCAAGGCTTATGCCATCTTCAAGAATAACGTCAGACCAATGTTCCAGGTTTGTGTCTGCGCTCCCGGTGGTGACATTGCCCGACAGGTCTACGTGGTCAACCTGCCCGCTTTCCATTGCTGCTGGCATGGCCGCAAACAGGGACTCCTGGCTGATGGTTCCATTGTTGTCTGTCAGAATCACGCCCCTCTCGATGACGTTTTCCAGCTCCCGAATGTTGCCTGGCCAATGATAGTTCAGGCAAAGCTCGAGGGCTTTATCAGACAAGCCAAGCGTGCGCTTGTCGTATTCGGAGTGGAACTTTTCGAGGAAGTGCTCCACCAGCAAAGGCAGATCCTCCAGCCGTTCGCGCAAGGGTGGAATTCGTACCGGGAAAACATTCAGCCGATAGAACAAATCTGCCCGGAACCGACCCTCTTCTACCGCTTGCTCCAGGCTTTCGTTGGTCGCAGCAATGACCCGAACATCCACCTTCCGGGTGCGATTATCACCCACGCGCTCCAGTTCGCCCTCCTGGAGAACCCGCAGCAGGGTGGCCTGGGCCCTTGCGGTTAATTCTACTACCTCGTCCAGGAAAATCGTTCCGCCATTTGCCCGTTCGAATCGTCCCTCCCTGGATTGGTTGGCGCCGGTATACGCGCCTTTCTCAACACCAAACAGTTCAGCTTCAATCAGGTCTGGTGGTATGGCTGCACAATTCACGGGGACAAAGGGTGATTCAGAGCGCTCGCTGCGCAGGTGCACACTGCGGGCGATCACTTCTTTGCCGACACCGGTTTCGCCCAACAGTAAAACTGATACCTTTCCTTGTGCAGCCTTATCGATCATCTTGCACACCTTGTTGTAAGAAGGTGATTGCCCGATACCGTAGTACTGTCCCTGTTGTTTATGCAGGCTGGAACGGAGGGAGCTTAGCTGGGACTGGAGGTTGTAGACTTCCTCCATGATGGGATCTTCCTTGAAATACTCGGCGAAGATCTCGGCGTCGTCCCATTCTTCTGCGGGTCGTCCCTCTATAATGCACTTTTCATCGCCACATCCCCGACAGCTGATTTCGCGGAAAATGATCTCCCGGCCCATAAACGCAGACGTGAAAGCGCAGGCATAGCCAAGCAGAGACCAGCAGGCAGGTTCATCCATTGGCCCCAATTCAGTCTGGCAGATTTCCACCTCAAATGAATCAACCCACTCGAGCCGACCGGAGAACTCGCCGGTTTCCTGGTCCAGGTCGATCTCGATGGGGACGACCTTGACCATGCCTTTTACGGAATGGAGCTGGGGGCCGGCCAGGAAAATTTCCATGTCACTGGCATCGGGGCGAAGCTTTCTTGCCAGTTCGGCGTCTTTGATGCCGGACTGGTATCCCAGGCGCATGAAAAAGCCCTTGGCCCTTTCGATGCCCATACTGTTTACCACTTCCCTGCGGAATGCGGCCATGGCGCTCAGGTGCATCAGTAGCATCCTTTGCTCGCCAAACCAGATTTTACCTTCCTGGCTCTGAAACTGTATCTGGTCCGTTAGGTCCCGGTAACTGGTGGCGCTCAGCTGGGGTTTGTAGCTGACGTGCATAAAGCCCCCTTTGTTGTTGTCCGCTTGGAAATAAAGCCGGCGGCTCGTGCGGGCACTGCGGTATTGATGCATATCTAGTCCATGCCGCCCGGCAAAAATCAACCAAATCGTTAATTCTCTACGACTGATTGCCTACTTTGGTCTGATGTTTAATTGATCACTCCGGCCCATGAAATTGACCATTTGATAAAAATCACGATTAGAGCGTGCCTGATGTGCTGGCTGCGAGCACTGGCTGATTTTTTGTCATTCTGAATTTAAATCTAATTGAAACAATATTTTGGCGAGCCATCGACGCACCCGAAACGGACATTGGCACGGCTGTTGCTCTCACCTTGGCAGACAAAAACAAAACAAACGGTGAAAGCAATGAGTACAAAGACTGACACCAGTAAACCGCAAACCTTTGACGAAATGACCCGCTATATCCGGGTCCGCAGCGAACCAGGCGACAAATTCGTGGAATTTGACTTTGCCATCGGGTATCCGGAGCTGTTCGTCGAACTGGTGCTCCCCCGCGAAGCCTTCGAAATTTTCTGCAAGCACAACCATGTGGTCCACATGGACTCCGACATGATCCGCGAGATTGACGAAGACATGGTCAAGTGGCGGTTCGGTGAGCGGGGCCAGCGTTACTGACCCAAGCAGGCAACACCCACAATCTGATCCACAAAAACAAAACGGAAAGGTTGATATGAGTATCGAAATCAAAACCACCTCGGTGGAACCCATCCGCCATACCTATAGCCACACCGCCCGTCGTTTTGGTGACAAGCCGGCTACCCGCTACCAGGAAGCCAGCTACGACCTGGAGGCGAAGACGAACTTCCATTACCGCCCACAATGGGATGCCAATTACGAGCTCAATGATGAACGCCGCACCGCGATTCGCATGGAAGACTGGTATGCGGTATCCGACCCCCGCCAGTTCTATTACGGCGCCTATGTGGGCAACCGCGCCAAGATGCAGGAGCAGGCTGAAACCAGCTACGGCTTCTGCGACAAGCGCAACCTGCTGACCCGCCTGCCGGAAGAAACCCAGAAGCTGTTGCTGCGCCTGATGGTGCCGCTGCGCCACGTGGAATTGGGCGCCAACATGAACAACAGCAAGATTGCCGGCGACGCTACGGCTACTACTGTGGCCCAGATGCATATCTACCAAGCTATGGACCGATTGGGCATTGGCCAGTACCTGTCCCGCATCGCCTTGATGCTTGACGGTAGCACCGGTGCCGCGCTGGACGAATCCAAGGGTTACTGGATGGGCGACCAGCTTTGGCAGCCCATGCGCAAGTTGGTGGAAGACTCACTGGTGGTACAGGACTGGTTCGAGCTCACCCTGCTCCAGAACGTCCTGATTGATGGAATGATGTTCCCGTTGGTGTACCACAAGATGGACGAGTGGCTGGAAAGCCAGGGCGCCGAAGACGTTTCCATGCTCACCGAATTTATGCGCGACTGGTACAAGGACACCCTGCGCTGGACCAACGCCATGATGAAAGCCGTGGCCGGTGAAAGCGAAGCTAACGTTGCACAACTCCAGCAGTGGATCGACCACTGGGAGCCCCAGGTTTACAACGCACTCAAGCCGCTGGCGGAAGCCTCCGTCGGTGTTGAAGCACTGGACGAAGCCCGGGCGGAACTGTCTACCCGCCTGAAGAAAGTCGGTCTGCAAAGCCAGGGAGTATCCGCATGAGCCAGCTCGTATTCATTGTATTTCAGGACAACGATAACGCCCGTTACCTGGCCGAAGCGGTGATGGAGGACAACCCGCACGCAGAGCTTCAGCACCAGCCCGCCATGATCCGGATCCAGGCTGAGAAGCGCCTGGTGATCAACCGGGAAACCATGGAAGAGAAGCTGGGGCGTGACTGGGACGTTCAGGAAATGCTTATCGATGTCATCAGTATTGGCGGCAACGTCGACGAAGACGATGACCACTTCATCCTTGAGTGGAAATAATCGGGAGAATTACCATGGCTGTTAAAAACAAGAAGCTGAACCTCAAAGACAAGTACCAGTACCTGACCCGGGATATGGCCTGGGAGCCGACTTATCAGAAGATGGAAGACATCTATCCGGATGAGCGGTTTGAAGGTATCAAGATTGTAGACTGGTCCCAGTGGGAAGATCCGTTCCGTCTGACCATGGACGCCTACTGGAAGTACCAGGCCGAGAAAGAGAAGAAGCTGTACGCCATCTTCGACGCCTTTGCCCAGAACAACGGCCACCAGAACATTTCCGATGCCCGTTACGTGAACGCCCTGAAGCTGTTCCTCAGTGGTGTATCTCCGCTTGAGCACGCTGCCTTCCAGGGTTACTCCAAGGTTGGTCGCCAGTTCAGTGGTGCCGGTGCACGGGTTGCCTGCCAGATGCAGGCGATTGACGAGCTGCGTCATTCCCAGACCCAGCAGCACGCCATGAGCCATTACAACAAGCACTTTAACGGCCTGCACGATGCTCCGCATATGCACGACCGTGTGTGGTTTCTGTCAGTACCCAAGTCATTCTTTGACGATGCCCGCTCTGCTGGCCCGTTCGAGTTCCTGACTGCCATTTCGTTCTCATTCGAGTACGTACTGACGAACCTGCTGTTTGTACCGTTCATGTCCGGCGCGGCCTACAACGGCGACATGGCCACCGTGACCTTCGGCTTCTCCGCCCAGTCTGACGAAGCCCGTCATATGACCCTCGGCCTTGAGGTGATCAAGTTCATCCTGGAGCAGCATGAAGATAACGTACCCATCGTTCAGCGCTGGATCGACAAGTGGTTCTGGCGTGGATTCCGACTGCTCAGCCTGGTCAGCATGATGATGGACTACATGCTGCCGAACAAGGTGATGAGCTGGTCTGAAGCCTGGGAGGTGTACTACGAGCAGAATGGTGGCGCACTGTTCAAGGATCTGGAGCGTTACGGCATCCGTCCGCCCAAGTACCAGGACGTGGCCAACGATGCCAAGCATCACCTGAGCCACCAGCTGTGGACCACGTTCTACCAGTACAGTCAGGCCACCAACTTCCATACCTGGATTCCAGAGAAGGAAGAAATGGACTGGATGTCTGAAAAGTATCCAGAAACTTTCGACAAGTACTACCGCCCGCGTTACGAGTACCTGGCGAAAGAGGCCGCGGCTGGCCGTCGCTTCTACAACAACACCCTGCCGCAGTTGTGTCAGGTGTGCCAGGTACCGACCCTGTTCACCGAAATGGGGGCGCCTACCAAGCTGAGCCATCGTCAGTTGGTTCATGAAGGCGAGCGTTACCATTTCTGCTCCGAAGCCTGCTGCGACATCTTCAAGCACGAGCCGGAGAAATACGTGCAGGCCTGGCTGCCAGTGCATCAGATCTATCAGGGTAACTGCGAAGGCGCAGATGTCGAGACAGTGGTGCAGAAGTACTACCACATCAACATCGGCGAGGACAATTTCGAGTACCTCGGTTCGCCGGATCACAAGCACTGGATGTCCATCAAGGGCGAAAAGCCTGCCGATGAGAACCAGGACGCCGCCTGATACTGCCCAGGGAGTCGCCCGGTAGCCCCTGGCGCCGGGCGAACCACCCACAAAAACAACAAGGTGACCATCATGAGTGTAAATGCTTTATACGACTACAAATTCGAGCCCAAAGACAAAGTCGAGAACTTCAATGGCATGCAGCTGTTGTATGTCTACTGGCCTGATCACCTGATGTTCTGCGCGCCTTTTGCGTTGTTGGTGCAGCCGGACATGACCTTCCGTGCCCTGATTGAAGAAATCCTCAAGCCGGCAACTGCGTCGCACCCGGATTCTGCCAAGGCGGACTTCCTGAATGCCGAATGGCTGTTGAACGATGAGCCGTTCACCCCGGATGCGGATGCCAGCCTGATAGCTCAGGGCATCGACCACAAAAGCATGCTGACAGTGACCACCCCCGGCCTGAACGGCATGGCTAACGTCGGATACTGAGGGCAGAGTTATGAGCCACACCGTAACGATTGAGCCGATTGGTGAGCAGATTGAAGTGGAGGATGATCAGACCATCCTCCAGGCCGCCCTGCGACAGGGCGTGTGGTTGCCGTTTGCCTGCGGGCACGGCACCTGCGGCACCTGCAAGGTGCAGGTGGTGGATGGTGATGTGGATGTGGGCGATGCCTCACCATTCGCCCTGATGGATGTCGAGCGGGACGAAGGCAAGGTCCTGGCCTGCTGCGCCACCGTCGAGAGCGATGTCACCATTGAAGCGGATATCGATGTTGATCCCGACTTCGAGGGTTACCCGGTCGAAGATTACAGCGCCACGGTGACTGACATCGTTGAGCTGTCTCCCACCATCAAGGGTGTGCACCTGAAGCTGGACCGCCCGATGACGTTCCAGGCCGGCCAGTACATCAATATCGAATTACCCGGTGTCGACGGCCCCCGAGCATTCTCGCTGGCCAATAACCCGAGCAAAGCCGACGAAGTTGAGCTGCATATCCGTAAGGTTGAGGGCGGTGCCGCCACAACGTACATCCATGACCAACTCAAAGCCGGCGACGAGCTGAACCTGTCCGGCCCCTATGGCCAGTTTTTCGTTCGCAGCTCTCAGCCCGGCGACCTTATTTTTATTGCGGGTGGCTCGGGGCTTTCCAGTCCGCAATCGATGATCCTGGATCTGCTAGAGCAGAATGACGATCGCAAGATCGTACTGTTCCAGGGCGCCCGCAATGCCGCAGAACTCTACAACCGCGAACTGTTTGAAGCACTGGATCGTGACCATGACAACTTCACCTACGTGCCGGCCTTGAGCCAGGCCGAAGATGATGCCGACTGGCAGGGTTTCCGTGGTTACGTTCACGACGCTGCCAAGGAACACTTTGACGGCCGGTTCGCCGGTAACAAGGCCTACCTGTGTGGTCCGCCACCGATGATTGATGCCGCCATTACTGTCCTGATGCAGGGCCGGTTGTTTGAGCGGGATATCTTCATGGAGAAATTCCTGACAGCGGCAGATGGTGCAGAAGAGACCCAGCGTTCGGCCCTGTTCAAGAAAATCTGACCCGGAGGGTGGGCGATGGTTGCTTACCAGGTGTACAACCGGACAACCGGTGACCGCTTTAGCTGCGAGGAAGGGCAGAGCGTACTCAAGGCCATGGAATCGAAGGGCTACAAGTGTGTGCCGGTGGGTTGCCGGGGTGGAGGCTGCGGCTTCTGCATGATCAAAGTAATTAGCGGCAGTTATGAGTGCGGAAAGATGAGTAAGCGCCACTGTCCGCCTGAGGCATTGGAGAACGGGGAAGTGCTGGCTTGCCGCATCTACCCGACAAAGGATCTGGTTATCGAATGTCATTCTGAAGCCGGCAATGCTGCCGACTGAACAAGAACAAAAGACTAGAGGAAGTCGTCATGAGAAAAGGTGTAATGCGTCCCGGTCACGTACAGGTACGGGTTCTGGATATCGATGAAGCCGTCCAACACTACACCGAGCTGCTGGGCATGATCGAAACCGATCGTGACGACCAGGGCCGGGTGTACCTGAAGGCGTGGACCGAAGTAGACAAATTCTCCCTGGTATTGCGGGAAGCCGACGAGCCGGGCTGTGACTTTATGGGCTTCAAGGTGCTGGACGAAGCCGCCCTGAACCAGCTGGAAAAAGACCTGGTTGCCCACGGTCTGGAAGTAGAGCAACTTCCGGAAGGTGAGCTGAAAGACTGCGGCCGCCGGATTCGATTCACCGTGGCGTCTGGTCATGCCTTTGAGCTGTATGCCGACAAGACGTACACCGGCAAGTGGGGCGTCAGCGACGTCAATCCGGAAGCCTGGCCCCGCGGTCTGAAGGGCATGAAAGCCGTGCGCTTTGACCACTGCCTGTTCTATGGCCCCAACCTGGCTGCTGTGTACGATGTATTCGTGAACGTGCTGGGCTTCCATCTGGCCGAGCAGGTAATCGATCCGGAAGGTACGCGCATTGCCCAGTTCCTGACTGCCTCGATGAAAGAGCACGACATCGCCTTTATTCACAGTGATAAGCCGGGCCAGTTCCATCATGCGTCGTTCTTCCTGGAAACCTGGGAAGACGTGCTGCGGGCGGCGGACCTGATCTCCATGACCGATACCTCCATCGATATCGGCCCGACCCGTCATGGCCTGACTCACGGCAAGACCATTTACTTCTTCGATCCGTCCGGAAACCGCAACGAAGTGTTCTGCGGCGGCGACTACACCTACCCGGATCACAAGCCGATTACCTGGAAAGCGGAAGATCTTGGCAAGGCGATTTTCTATCACGATCGCGTGCTGAACGAACGCTTCCTGACGGTTTTGACCTGATCCGCTGATTGTCCCCGGGCCCCAGGCCCGGGGACAGAGAAGCTACCTGAACAGAATTGAAGAACACCTGAATTTGACTGTGAGGCCATCATGAATGCTCCTGTAGACAGCCCCGAAATAGGGCGAGAAATCACCGCTGCCGGCTATCGCACTAACGTGCACGATCAGGGGGAAGGTTTTCCGCTGATGATGATCCATGGCTCAGGCCCCGGTGTAACCGCGTGGGCTAACTGGCGCCTGGTGATTCCGGAGCTTGCCAAAGAACGACGGGTGGTTGCCCCGGACATGCTGGGTTTTGGATACAGCGAACGCCCGGAAGACCAGGTTTATAACCGTGAACGCTGGGTAGCCCATGCCATCGGAGTAATGGACGAACTGGGGCTGGAGCAGGTTGACCTGGTGGGTAATTCGTTCGGTGGTGGCCTGGCCCTGTCTCTGGCGATTGAGCACCCGCAGCGCGTGCGTCGTCTGGTGTTGATGGGCTCGGTGGGTGTCAGTTTCCCGATTACCAAGGGCCTGGACGAAGTCTGGGGTTACCAGCCATCACCTGAAAACATGCGCCGGTTGATGGATGTGTTCGCCTACGACAAGAGCTTGCTCACTGATGAGCTGGCGGAAATGCGCTATCAGGCCAGTGTTCGCCCAGGCTTCCAGGAATCGTTTGCTGCCATGTTCCCGGCCCCGCGTCAGCGCTGGGTTGATAACCTGGCCAGCCCGGAAGAAGCGATTCGCGCATTGCCCCATGAAACACTGATTCTGCACGGCCGTGAAGACGAGGTTATTCCCCTTGAAGCTTCCTTGAAGCTGGCGGAACTGATTGACCGGGCGCAGCTTCATGTATTTGGCCGCTGCGGGCACTGGACCCAGATTGAACACGCCAACCGCTTTGCCAGGCTGGTCAGTGATTTTCTGGGTGAGGCTGACTGACTCGGGGCTACAGTTCGGCGGACTTGCGAATGACGAAGTCCACGAAGGAGCGGATCTTGTTGGGCAGCTGGTTTCGGTTCGGGTAGAGCATATGAATGGTGCGGGTTTCGGACAGCCAGTCGCCCAACAGGCTAACCAGGGTGCCAGCTTCCAGATCTGCCTGGACAAGGTATCGGGGCAGGCAGCAGGCGCCCAGATGCGCCCGGACTGCGTCGGCTGCCAGCCGGATCTCGTCAGTTCGCAGTTTGGGCTTTGGTGAGTAGGTAACCGAATGGCCGGCCTGGTCGTGAAACCGCCAGTACGGCTGACGCTTCAGGCCAACCAGGGGCAGTTGGTCAAGGTCGGATGGCTCTTTTGGCTCCGGATACTGCTCAAGCAGTCGGGGAGTGGCGACCACCACCAGTTCGGTGGCATGAAGATCACGGATGATCCAGTCGTTTACCGTCACGCCGCCAAGCCGGAAGGCAACATCGATGCCGTGAGCGACAAGGTCAATCGGTTCATTGGTAAACATCAGGTCAACGCTGACCAGTGGGTTCTCTTTCATAAACTCGAAAACCCACTCTTTAACGAAAAAGTGCCCGGCGGCAATCGGTGCTGTGATGCGGATGTCGCCGGAAATGCTGGCCAGCTCGGATTTGACGTTCTCCGCGGACAGCTCGAGGTCGGTAAATATGCCGGCAAGGCTTTTGTAGAAACGCTGGCCGGAATCGGTAAGGCCGAACTTTTTTGCGCTGCGGTGAACCAGCTTGTAGCCAAGATCCTGCTCAAGTGTCTGAAGTCGGCGGGACAGGGTAGAGGTCGGGATTTTCAGGAAATCCGCAGCCGCAACAATGCTGCCTTTTTCGGCGACTTTGATGAAGTAAAACAGGTCCTGGTAGTTCATTTAAGGGCTTCTCGGATGATTGTGAATGCAATCAGCAGGTTATTGCCGGGAACTCTAGCATGAAGGTGGTCGGTGTGCCTGCTCAAGCTTCCATATTCGGGATTTTGAGCGCCCGTATGAGTGGGTCTTATCCGGAACCCTAATCCCTATAATCGGGAACAGGTTGCCACTAAAGCAATAACAAACACAAAGAGGTACTTGTCATGAGAAAAGGTGTAATGCGTCCTGGTCACGTACAGGTACGGGTTCTGGATATCGATGAAGCCGTCCAACACTACACCGAGCTGCTGGGCATGATCGAAACCGATCGTGACGACCAGGGCCGGGTGTACCTGAAGGCGTGGACCGAAGTCGACAAATTCTCCCTGGTATTGCGGGAAGCCGACGAGCCGGGTTGTGATTTCATGGGTTTCAAGGTGGTTGATGAAGCCGCACTGGACCAGCTGGAAAAAGACCTGGTTGCCCACGGTCTGGAAGTAGAGCAACTTCCGGAAGGTGAGCTGAAAGACTGCGGCCGCCGGATTCGATTTACCGTGGCGTCTGGTCATGCCTTCGAGTTGTATGCCGACAAGACGTACACCGGCAAGTGGGGCGTCAGCGACGTCAATCCGGAAGCCTGGCCCCGTGGCCTGAAGGGCATGAAAGCCGTGCGCTTTGACCACTGCCTGTTCTATGGCCCCAACCTGGCCGCTGTGTACGATGTATTCGTGAACGTGCTGGGCTTCCACCTGGCTGAGCAGGTAATCGACCCGGAAGGTACCCGCATTGCCCAGTTCCTGACCGCCTCGATGAAAGAGCACGACATTGCTTTCATCCACAGTGACGACCCGGGCAAGTTCCACCACGCCTCCTTCTTCCTGGAAACCTGGGAAGACGTACTGCGGGCCGCGGACCTGATCTCCATGACCGATACCTCGATCGATATCGGCCCGACCCGTCATGGTCTGACTCATGGCAAGACCATTTACTTCTTCGATCCGTCCGGAAACCGCAACGAAGTGTTCTGCGGCGGCGACTACACCTACCCGGATCACAAGCCGATTACCTGGAAAGCAGAAGATCTTGGCAAAGCGATTTTCTACCACGATCGCGTGCTGAACGAACGCTTCCTGACGGTGTTGACCTGATCCAAAAGATACAGAACAGGACGAGCAACAATGAAAGAGATCAAACACTACATCAACGGCGAATACGTAGGCTCAGCCAACGGAAAACTGTTCGATAACGTAAACCCGGTGACCGGCCAGGTGTTTGCTAAGGTCCATGAAGCCGGCCGTGAAGAAGTGGACGCAGCCGTGAAGGCTGCCCGGGCGGCGCTGAATGGTCCTTGGGGCAAAATGACCCTGGATGAGCGTACCCGCATCCTGCACAAGGTGGCCGATGGCATTAACGACCGCTTTGACGAGTTTCTGGAAGCAGAGTGTCTGGACACCGGTAAGCCCAAGTCCATGGCCAGCCACATCGATATCCCCCGGGGTGCGGCCAACTTCAAAGTGTTCGCAGACATGGTCAAGAACGTGGCGGCGGAATCCTTTGAAATGGCGACACCAGATGGCACCGGCGCCCTGAACTACGCCGTGCGTCGCCCCAAAGGCGTGATCGGTGTGATCAGCCCCTGGAACCTGCCATTGTTGTTGATGACCTGGAAAGTCGGTCCGGCACTGGCCTGTGGTAACACCGTTGTGGTGAAGCCTTCCGAAGAAACCCCGACCACTACCGCGCTGCTGGGTGAAGTAATGAAAGACGCCGGCGTGCCTGATGGCGTTTACAACGTGGTGCACGGTTTTGGTGGGGATTCTGCTGGTCAGTTCCTGACGGAGCACCAGGATGTAGATGGTTTCACCTTTACCGGCGAAACCACCACCGGCGAGACCATCATGAAGTCTGCTGCCAAAGGCATTCGGGACATCTCCCTGGAGCTGGGTGGCAAGAACGCCGGCCTGGTATTCGCCGACTGCGACATGGACAAGGCTATCGAAGGCACTATGCGTTCCGCTTTCGTCAACTGCGGTCAGGTGTGCCTGGGTACCGAGCGTGTTTACGTTGAACGCTCCATTTTCGACGAGTTTGTTTCCCGTCTGAAAGAAGAAGCGGAAAAGCTGCGCATTGGCCCGCCCGATGACGAGAAGGCAAACTTTGGCCCGCTGGTCAGCCTCAAGCACCGCGAGAAAGTGCTGTCCTACTACCAGAAGGCGGTGGAAGACGGTGCCACGGTGATTACTGGCGGTGGCGTGCCCGAGATGCCGCAAGAGTATGCAGGGGGAGCCTGGGTACAGCCCACGATCTGGACGGGCCTGCCGGACGATTCCGCCGTGGTAACCGACGAGATCTTCGGCCCTTGCTGTCATATCCGCCCGTTCGATACTGAAGAAGAAGCGATCGAGCTGGCCAACAGCCTGCCGTACGGCCTGGCCTCCGCCATCTGGACCGAGAACGTGAGCCGCGCCCATCGTGTAGCGGGTAAGGTTGAAGCCGGCATCATCTGGGTGAACAGCTGGTTCCTGCGGGATCTGCGCACACCGTTTGGTGGCAGCAAGCAATCCGGTATCGGCCGTGAGGGCGGTGTGCACTCTCTGGAGTTCTACACCGAAATGAAGAACGTCTGCATCAAGCTCTAACGAGCCGGGGGCAATCCAATGGACCAGCAAAAAATCCAGCAGTTCGGCGACGAACTCTATGAAGCCATGGTCAAGCGGGAAGCAGTCTCCCCGCTGACCAGCCGTGGCGAAGACATCAGCATCGAGGATGCCTACCACATCTCCCTGCGCATGCTTGAGCGCCGGCAGCAGGCCGGTGCCCGGGTAATCGGCAAGAAGATCGGCGTTACCAGCAAGGCGGTGATGAACATGCTGAACGTTCACCAGCCGGATTTCGGTTACCTGACCGACGACATGGTGTTCAACAGCGGTGAAGCGGTGCCCATCAGCGACCGCCTGATTGCCCCTCGTGCCGAAGGCGAAATTGCCTTCATCCTGAAAAAGGATCTGACCGGCCCGGGTATCACCAACGCAGACGTGCTGGCAGCGACCGAATGCGTGATGCCCTGTTTCGAGATTGTCGATTCCCGCATCCAGGACTGGAAGATCGCGATTCAGGACACCATCGCGGACAACGCCTCCTGCGGCCTGTTTGTGCTGGGTGACAATGCGGTTTCCCCGAGGGATGTTGATCTGGTGACCTGCGGCATGGTGGTGGAGAAGAACGGTTCCATCATCAGCACCGGCGCCGGCGCAGCCGCGTTGAGCTCTCCAGTGAACTGCGTGGCCTGGCTGGCCAACACCCTGGGCGAGTTTGGTATTTCCCTGAAGGCAGGTGAAGTCATCCTGTCGGGCTCCCTGGTACCGCTGGAGCCGGTGAAAGCCGGTGACACCATGCGTGTGGACATTGGCGGGATTGGCAGCGCATCTGTGCGCTTTGTCTGATCCGGACCAAACGAGGACAAGATTATGAGCAAGAAAATCAAAGCCGCCATCATCGGCTCGGGCAACATCGGCACCGACCTGATGATCAAGATCCTGCGTAACGGCAAGAACATCGAAATGGGCGCCATGGTCGGTATCGACCCGGAATCCGACGGCCTGGCCCGTGCCGCTCGTATGGGCGTGGCCACCACCCACGAAGGCGTGGACGGCCTGGTGAAGATGCCGGAGTTTGCCGACATCGACATCGTGTTTGATGCCACCTCCGCCGGTGCCCACATGCACAACGAAGTGTTCCTGCGTGGCCACAAAGAAAACATCAAGATTGTGGACCTGACGCCGGCGGCCATCGGGCCGTACTGCGTGCCGGTAGTGAACCTTGAGCAGAACCTGAACGAAGGTAACGTGAACATGGTTACCTGCGGTGGCCAGGCCACGATTCCGATGGTCGCAGCTGTGTCTCGCGTGGCCAAGGTGCACTACGCCGAAATCGTAGCCTCCATTTCTTCGAAGTCCGCTGGCCCCGGCACCCGCGCCAACATCGACGAGTTCACCGAAACCACCTCCAAGGCCATCGAAGTGGTCGGTGGCGCCCAGAAGGGCAAGGCCATCATCATCCTGAACCCGGCCGAGCCGCCCTTGCTGATGCGCGACACCGTCTACGTACTGTCGGATGCCGCTGACCAGGCGGAAGTGGAAGCCTCCGTCGAAGAAATGGTGCAAGCCGTGTCGTCCTACGTGCCAGGCTACCGCCTCAAGCAGAAAGTCCAGTTTGACGTCATTCCTGAAGACCAGCCCATGAACGTCCCGGGTCTCGGCCGCTTCAGTGGCCTGAAAACCTCCATCTTCCTGGAAGTGGAAGGTGCGGCCCATTACCTGCCCGCGTACGCCGGCAACCTGGACATCATGACCTCCGCCGCCCTCGGTACCGCCGAGCGCATCGCCGAATCGCTGGTCAACTGAGGAGGACCGAACCATGACCTTTAATCCCGGTAAAAAACTCTACATCTCCGACGTGACCCTGCGAGACGGCAGCCACGCCATTCGTCACCAGTACTCCATCAAGAACGTGCAGGACATCGCGCGGGCCCTGGACAAGGCGAAAGTCGACAGCATTGAAGTCGCCCACGGCGACGGCCTGCAAGGCTCCAGCTTTAACTACGGCTTCGGTGCCCACACCGACCTGGAGTGGATCGAAGCCGTGGCCGAAGTGGTGGAACACGCCCAGATTGCCACCCTGCTGCTGCCCGGTATCGGTACCGTCCACGACCTGGACAACGCCTACAAAGCCGGTGCCCGCATCGTACGTGTGGCCACTCACTGCACCGAAGCCGATGTCTCCAGGCAGCACATCGAGCACGCAAGAA
This sequence comes from Marinobacter segnicrescens, assembly GCA_029265735.1. Taxonomy (GTDB): domain Bacteria; phylum Pseudomonadota; class Gammaproteobacteria; order Pseudomonadales; family Oleiphilaceae; genus Marinobacter; species Marinobacter segnicrescens_A. The sequence continues at coordinate 15,656 of JAJUHY010000003.1, forward strand.
AGCTTGGCATGGACACCGTCGGCTTCCTGATGATGAGCCACATGCAGACCCCGCAGGGCCTGGCTGAACAGGCGAAGATGATGGAAGACTACGGCGCCACCTGCCTGTACGTGGTGGACTCCGGCGGTGCCATGAACATGAACGACATCCGGGACCGCTTCCGCGCCCTGAAAGACGTTCTCAAGCCGGAAACCAAAACCGGTATCCATGCCCACCACAACCTGGCGCTGGGCGTGGCCAACTCCATCGTCGCAGTGGAAGAAGGCTGTGACCGCATCGACGCCAGCCTCTCCGGCATGGGTGCCGGTGCCGGCAACGCCCCACTGGAAGTGTGCATTGCCGCCTTCGACAAAATGGGCTGGGACCACGGCACCGACGTGTACGCCCTGATGGACGCGGCTGACGACATCGTACGTCCGTTGCAGGACCGCCCGGTACGTGTGGACCGTGAAACCCTGGCGCTGGGCTATGCCGGCGTTTACTCCAGCTTCCTGCGCCATTCAGAAGTGGCAGCACAGAAGTATGGCCTGAAGACTGTGGATATTCTCGTTGAACTGGGCAAACGCCGGATGGTGGGTGGCCAGGAAGACATGATCGTGGACGTGGCGCTGGATCTGCTGAAGGCGCAAGAGGAGCAAAAAGCATGAGTAAGACCCTGAGCAATGACCAGATGCTGGCCCTGGCCGAGCACGTAGAAAACGCCGAACTGAACGCCCGCGATATCACCAAGGTCACCAATGATTATCCGGACATGACCTTCGAAGACGCTTACGACGTGCAGTGGGAAATCCGTCGTCGCAAGGAAGAGCGTGGAAACAAGGTTGTGGGCATGAAAATGGGCCTGACCTCCTGGGCCAAGATGGCCCAGATGGGCGTGGAAACCCCGATCTATGGTTTCCTGGCAGATTACTTCAGCGTTCCGGACGGCGGTGTGGTCAACACCAAGGAACTGATTCATCCGAAAATCGAAGCCGAAATCGCCTTCGTGACCAAGGCGCCCCTGCATGGCCCCGGTTGCCATATTGGTGACGTCCTGGCCGCCACCGACTTCGTGATCCCGGCGGTGGAAGTGATCGACTCCCGCTACGAGAACTTCAAGTTCGACCTGGTGAGCGTGGTGGCTGACAACGCCTCCTCCAGCCGGTTTATCACCGGCGGCACCATGTCGAATATTGCCGACCTGGACCTGAAAACCCTGGGTGTTGTGGTTGAGAAGAACGGAGAAATCGTGGACGTAGGTGCCGGCGCTGCGGTCTTGGGCCACCCGGCTTCCAGCGTCGCCATGCTGGCCAACCTGCTGGCGGAGCGCGGTGAGCACATCCCGGCGGGCACCTTCATCATGACTGGCGGTATCACTGCTGCGATCGCAGTGGAGGCCGGCGACAACATCAGTGTTCGTTACCAGGGGCTGGGCACAGTAACCGCCCGCTTCGAATAAGGAGGTTTTATGCCGATTGCACAGATCAACATTCTGGAAGGTCGAACCGACGAGCAAAAGGAAGCGCTGATCCACGAGGTGACAGACGCGATTGTTCGTTCACTGGATGCGCCGGTTGAAAGCGTGCGGGTGATTATCAATGAAATGCCCAAGCAGCACTTTGGTATTGCCGGGCAATCGGCGAAACAACGGGGGCGTTGAGCCCCCGAAATTTCCATAGCCAAGACAACTACAAAAACGGTGTATCTGATGAAAAAAACCAAACTTCTGGCTCTGACCGTTGCACTCACCCTGGCCGCTGCGTCGGCCCCGGGCTACGCAGTAAACGGCCACTATGTTGGCGGGATTGAAGGAACCAAGGGGCCGTCTGTGCCGCCCGAAGGTTTTTACTATCGTGGCTATCTGGTGCACTACGATCTCGACAGCATCCAGACCGATAATGGCAATATGGATGTGAGCGGTTCTGTGACGGCATTTGCCAACCGCTTCATCTGGGTAACCGACAAGAAGTTTCTCGGTGCCGATTATGGTGCGGAGGCGATTGTTATTGCCCAGCACAACGACTTTGATTTTGCCAATGCCTCGGAAACCGGAATCGGCGATATCTTCCTGGGCCCGGTCATTCTGTCCTGGCATGGCAAGCAGTGGGACTCAGTCTTTGCTGCAGGCCACTGGTTTGAAACCGGCGATTACTCGGTAACTGAGCCTGCCTCGATTGGCAAAGGCTTCGGTACTACTATGCTGACATTGGGCGGCACCTGGTACTTCGATGAGCAGAAAGACTGGTCGTTATCTGCCTTGTCACGCTATGAAATCAAAACCGAACAGGACGATACCGGTATTACCCCGGGCGACAGCTGGATTGTTGAGTGGGCAATCGGCAAGGTACTGGATAACGGGGTGGAAGTTGCCCTGGCGGGTTATGATGGCTGGCAACTGGAGTCCGACAGCGGTGCTGGTGCGGGTAATGCCAAGGCAGAGCAACACGCTATTGGCGCAGAAGTGACCTTTGGTGTTCCTGCTATCGGTGCCCAGTTGAGCGGTGCCCTCTACACCGAGTACAGCAACAAAAATCGTCCGGAAGGAAATCTGTTCCGGGTGCATCTGACCAAGGCCTTCTGATCGGTGGGGCTGAGATGCCCCGCCTGCTGGTGAAGACAGATAGTGAAAACCGGGGCTAAAGCCCCGTTTTTCTATTAACCACAGACAGTTCCTGATCCGTCAGAGGTAAGCAAGATGTCTGATACCAACAACAAGGCACTCGTTCAACCAGCCTTCGCGCTCACTGAAACTGCAGCGCTCGGCTTATTGCACGCCGCAGTCGACAAAGCCGGGGCTCTTGGGATAAAAGCCGCCATTGCCGTGGTTGACCCGTCTGGTCGCCTGCTGGCCTTTTTGAAAATGGCCGGCTCCTTTCTGGTCTCTTCCGAACTGGCCCAGAAAAAAGCCACTACGGCCGCAGGCATGGGAGTCGATACGGTTAAGCTGGAAAACATCCTCGGTTCTGCCCCTTCAAGAGTGCTTGAAGGCCTTACCAAAGCAGGTGACTTTACCGTGATTGGTGGCGGCGTGCCCCTGTACTGGGATGGTGTTCTGGTGGGTGGTGTCGGGGTGTCTGGTGGCAGCGAAGACGAGGATATCGAATGTGCCCAGGCTGCTGCGCAGGTGGTTAATCTCGCCAGAGCGTCACAATGACTCATTCGCCCCTGTTAGCAACACCGCTAAGGCAACTGGCACGAGAGCTTGAGGCCGGAACCCTGACCGGCGAAGCATTGGTTGCAGCCTCCATAGAGGCTTACGAATCGGGCGGAAACAGCGCTTATCTTAGCTGGCAGCCGCAGCGTGCGCTCGAGTTTGCCCGTGCTGGAGATAAGGTAAGAGCTGCAGGGGGCAATACCGGGCCATTGATGGGCCTCCCCGTATCGGTTAAAGACATGTTTGGTGTGCCGGGCTTTCCCACCTTTGCCGGTTGTGCCCAACCTCTTCCAGAGCACTGGCAGGTGGCGGGGCCCGTGATACAGGCCCTGCAGTCCCAGTTGGCTCCAGTGGTAGGCAAAACCCACTGTGTGGAGCTTGCCTTCGGTGGGCTGGGCACTAATCCCCACTGGGGAACACCAAGAAATCCCCGGGATGCCCAAGTTCACAGGGTTCCTGGTGGCTCCAGTTCCGGTGCCGGGATTTCTCTGGTTAATGGAACCGCGGCGCTAGCGCTCGGCACGGATACAGCCGGTTCGGTGCGTGTTCCGGCGGCGATGACTGGTGTCGCCGGCCTGAAACTGACAGCCGGTCGATGGCCGACCTCGCAGATTGTCCCCCTCTCGAGCACTCTGGATACGCCCGGACTGCTGGCCCATCGTGTTGATGACCTTGCCTTTGCTTTCAGTGCGATGGATCCGGTTATTGCCAAACACAGCAAACGGCTGGCGGCGATTCCGGACCTGGAAGATCTTACCTTTGGTGTACCCTCCGGTTTCTTTTGGGAGAATTGCAGCCCAGGCATTGCCGAAGCGGTCGAAAGGGCTTTGAGATCGCTCGAAAAAGCAGGCGCGAGGCTGGTGCGTTTTGACTTGTCCGGCCTGGACGAGATCTTTGAGGTGTTCCTGAAGGGAGGCGTGGCAGCCCCAGAATTGGCTGCCTTTATCCGGAAGGAGTTGCCGGACATTGTTCCAGACCTGGATCCGAACGTGGTGGCACGGTTGCGCACCGCAGAGGAGCTGCCGGCCTGGGAATATATCCACAGGCTGGAGCTTATCAAGCGTCTTTCCAGCATTGCCGCCATGGAACTGGAGGGTGTCGATGCCCTGCTTACGCCCACCGTTACACTGACCCCGCCAGACGTAGATAGCCTTAATGAGCCGGGCGCCTATGCGGCTGCAAATATGCAGGCCTTGCGTAACACGGCGATGGGTAACTATCTGGGACTATGTGGTTTAACTCTGCCGGTAGGGAAGGATAACGCAGGGATGCCAGTTGGTTTGCAATTGTTGAAGGGCCCCTGGCAAGAGGAACGGTTGCTGCTGATTGGTCAGTCCGTTGAGCGTTGTCTGGGTTTCGGGCCTGATATACTTGGTTCTTGTTCCTGAAGAACAGCCCGACGAACTTTCTGAAAGACCGAGGTTGCCTTGTCTGCTTTAAATGTTCTGATGCTCGGTGCCGGCGGCATCGGCGGCTATTACGCCGCAAGGTTGGCTGAAGCCGGCCACCAGATTGTACTGACCGCCCGTGGAGATCACCTCGCGGCCCTACAAGCGAACGGCCTGACCGTTGATTATGAAGGGCAGGTTTTCCACCATTCACTCCCGGCTTGCCACCACCAAGACCTTGTTCGCGACTATCAGGCGGATGATTTTGAC
>JAJUHY010000013.1 GCA_029265735.1 Marinobacter segnicrescens
GCCGTAGACGTTGTCCCGCAGCAGCAGGCCGTGCTCACTGGTGCGACGGTCGTCTTCATCATCACGGTCGTCGCCATTGCCAGTGTTGCCCCGGAAGGTGGTCACTTCAATGACTTCCCGACCGAAGAGGACGTGCACAATACGGAACCGCCGGCCGATCAGCCGCGAGTTACGGAACAGCTCATGAACCTCTTCCGGCGTTGCATCGGTAGCAATGTCGAAATCCTTGGGTCGCTGCCCGAGCAGGATATCCCGGACACTGCCGCCCACCAGATAGGCTTCATAACCGGCGTTATTTAATCGATTAAGTACTTTTTTGGCGGGCTCACTGATGACCGACCGGGACACGTTGTGCTGATCGCGGGGAATTTCACGGCGCTGGTAAGCCGGTGTTTGTGGTGGCCTGGAAGGGAACAGGGCGCGTACTCTCTTCTGTATGTTTTTCAGCATTGAAATCCATGAACTGCCTGGGCCGCAGCCCGGGTCCAGGGCCGACCGTGATTGAACGATGCCAGCGCTGGCGCCAAGAGACTGACACCCGGTGCGGGCAGGACGGAGAGTTTAACGGTTTGTGCAGGATTTGCCCATGGCGGGTCTCCGTCTGGAAAACCCGAATGCCAGAAATCAAAAGGCGGGAACGCTGTTGCGAACCCGCCCGGGAAGAGTAGACGATCTGCATTATTATTGTTTTTGTGCTTTTTATTATTGGCGGGCCAGTTGCCCGCTCGTGCCTCACTATGAGGCAGCTATCTGCAAACGGAAGGCTTTGAATACAGAGAGCGGTAACGGCTACACGAAGGCCGATTGCAGTGGTAGCGGACGCCTGTATGACGCTTCTTATCTACAACTGCGGCTCTCGCAAGCCAATACACCACTAAAAAACTCAGCACCCAAAACACTCAGTTCGCTCACGCCCTGTTTTTGTTTTTGTTACCGGGCGCTCCTGCTGCAGCTTTTTGTTTTTGTTGTTGGCGCTGTTATGTCACTTTGTTTTTGTTGTTGTGCACCTAGAGTGTTGCAGTACCCGTGCCAGATTTTTAAACGTCAATGTTATCAATAGGTTGTGGATTTTTAATCTTTTTCGGGAATAAAAATCCGGGGGTTAGTGTTACTCATGTTTCGGTTTTTCGGTATGTCGTGTTTCGCCCGGTAACACCCCGGTAACACCCCTGAGTGTTACCGGATGAATGCAGATTTTGATGAAAGGGGAAGGGAGAAGCGGGATCGGAGGGACGCAATAAGTCGTTGAAATCAGGTTTTTTTCCGTGGAATGCCCAGGCGCTGGCGTCGCTCCCAGAGGGATTTGCGGCTGATGCCGAGCTTCTGGGCGAGCTCGGTCTCACTCATGCGGTCCTGGTTCTCTAGGACAAAGTGCTGGAAATAGTCTTCCAGGGACAGATCGCTGCTGGTGTCCGACTCCCGGGACGGTGGCGGTGCCTGTTCGTGATCACCTTCAACCAGACTGCTGGGGATGTCGTAGTCATCACCCGCCTCCATATCCAGATCCAGCTGCGCCGGGGTAATGATGTCACCATCCGCCAAAATGGAGGCGCGTTCGATAGCGTTCTCCAGCTCGCGCACATTACCCGGCCAGCGATACCGCTCCAGCGTTCGCATCGCTTCGGGGCTGAGGCTCAGGGCCGGCTTGTTCATAAGTTCGGCCCGTCGTGCCACAAAGCGGCTGGCCAGCCCCAGAATATCGCCGTTACGCTCCCGCAGAGGCGGAAGGCGGATTTGCATTACGTTCAGCCGGTAATACAGGTCTTCCCGGAATTCGCCAGTGCGGGTCATGGCTTTCAGGTTACGGTGAGTAGCGGCGATCATCCGCACGTTTACCTTGCGGCTCTGGGTCGAGCCCACCTTGCGGATTTCACCTTCCTGCAGTACCCGCAGCAGCCGCGCCTGCGCCTCGGGGGGCAGTTCGCCAATCTCATCCAGGAACAGGCTGCCACCGTCAGCCGCTTCAATCAGACCAATGCGACCAGACACTGCGCCGGTAAACGCGCCTTTCTCATGACCAAACAGTTCGGATTCGATCAGGCTTTCGGGGATCGCTGCACAGTTCACGGAGATCAGTGGGGCGGTGGCCCGTGGGGAGAGCAGGTGCAGGGCCCGGGCAGCCAGTTCCTTGCCGGTGCCGGATTCGCCCTGGATCAGTACGGTGGTTTCCGTTGGTGCCACCTTGCGGATGAGGGTGAAAACCTTTTGCATGGCGTCGCACTTGCCGTACATGATCTGGGCTGGATCAGCGGCGGTCATGTCAGCGCTGTCGATACTATCGCCTGCGCCGACCGGGCGCTGGGCGAGAATATTTTCAACGGCTGCCACCATTTCGTCATGATCGAACGGTTTGGCGATGTACTCTACGGCGCCCATTTTCATGGAGTCCACTGCTGAACGCAGAGAGGCGTAACTGGTCATGATCAGCACCGGCACACCCGGAGCCAGGCCAATCAGGCTGGTACCAGCCTCTCCCGGCAGGCGCAGGTCGGAGATAATCAGATCGAAGCTGGCCAGTTCGTAATCCCCCGTGGCGGCTTCCACCGACTCTGCCACCGCCACTTCGTAACCGTTGTGCTGCAACAGCTTGCGCAGGGCTGAGCGGATAATCTCTTCGTCTTCAACTATCAGTATGCGATGCATGTTTCCGTCATGACTCCCGGTTTTCTCCTTCCGGGCCTTCGCCGGTTTCGGCTTCGTAGGCTGGAAGTTTCAGACGCACCAGCGTACCACGCCCAAGAGATTTATCGGCGGGACTTTCCACGGTGATGGTGCCGTAGTGTTCTTCGACAATGCTGTAGACCAGCGAAAGTCCGAGGCCGGTTCCCTGGCTCGCGCTCTTGGTGGTGTAGAAGGGCTCGAAAATATGATCGAGCTGATCAGGGGGTATGCCAGTGCCCTCGTCGGCGACCTCGATAATAGCGGAGTACTCCTCCCGGAATCCAATCACCCGGATGTGCCCACCCTCTGGTGACGCATCCCGGGCGTTGGCCAGCAGGTTAACAAAGAGTTGAACTAACCGCTGTTCATCGCCGAGTACTATAAGATCCTCGGGGCACTCGTTCTGGTAGTCAAGCCGGTGCTCCTTGCCGCCGAGTGAGAGCAGGTTGATGGATTCGTCAACGCAACGGCGGATCTGCACCGGTTCATAACGATTGGCCTGGGCATGATTGCCGGTACGGGCGAAGTTCATCAGTGATTGCAGGATATTGGAAATCCGCCGGGTCTGCTGCTGAATCTGGTTGGCTGTTTCAAGAATATCGGGATTGTCGGTTTCCAGCTTGAGGTTCTGGGCAAGGGAGGAAATACCGGTCACCGGATTACCCACTTCATGGGCTACACCGGCCGCCAGCCGGCCAACGGAGGCCAGGCGTTCGCTGTGCATCAGCTCGTCTTCCAGCAGCCGGGTTTCGGTCTGGTCTTCGACCAGAATAATACTGCCGCCTTCCGGATGATCACGCCCTGCCAGTGCAGCCTTGTGCAGGTTAAGCCAGTGGGGTCGGCCCTTGAGGTCAAGCCGGTGCTTGTAACGGCGAAGGTCAGGTCCATGGACGAACTCATCCAGCAGATCCCGCCACTGGGTCGGAAGTGCCAGCAGGCGGCCGCCAACCACTTCGTCCGCAGAAATTCCGGTTAGTTCGGCCATGGCCTGGTTCCACATCAGAATTTCTCCGTCATCGCCCACCGAACAGGCGGGGATGGGAAGATTCTGCAGGGTCTGGCGGTAATGGCGACGAAGGTTGTCCAGCTCGCCGGCGAGCCCCGTCAGGCGATCCTTGTAGTCGCCCAGGGCTTGCTCAACATACTGGATATCCTGGGCGGTGCGACTGCCGGCCATGGGTTTGAAGCTGAGATGGCGTTGCACCAGATCCTGGGCGACCGATGGCCCCATCAGCCCTGACAGGTTGATCTCGATCTGATCCCGTAGCCGACGCAACTGGTAGGGCCGGTACTCTACCGGTGGCAGTTCCAGTTGTTCCAGCGCCCGCACCACTTCCCGCTTGGCCATGTTGTAACCCAGGGGTTCAGCGAGCTGGCGGACGAAGTCTGAAGAAGAGCTGGCAATAAGCTCCCGCCGCTGAGGGCGGGACAGGGCCCCGGGTGCACAGGCCTGGGCCGCGCTGACTTCTTCAGGGCTGGTATGGGACAGGCGGGACACCACCGCGAAGATAAAGATGTTTATTCCAAGGCTGATAAACGTCAGCACGTGCCAGTTATCGTACTCAAGCTCAAGCGGGAGTTGGGGCAGCCAGGCAAGCAGATCAGGCGCCTGTGATAACGGCAGCACCAGTGTTACGGCCCACAGAGTGAGCCCGGCAAGGAGTCCGCAGATCAGGCCCTTGCGGTTACCTTCCGGCCAGTAGATGACTCCCAGCGCGCCTGGCAGTAATTGCAGCATTCCCGACAGGGCGAGTACACCAAGGGTGGCCAGGTCGAGATTGCGGCCCACCGCCTCGTTGAAGATCAGCGCCATGAAGATGATCACGGCGATCAGGATTCGCTTGGTCCAGCGCAGCCAGCGGTAGATGTCGGACTGGTCCCGGGGCGTGCGCAGCGGTAGCACCACGTGGTTCAGCACCATGCCGGCGAGGGCCAGAGTGCTCACAATCATCAGACCGCTGGCCGCGGACAGCCCTGCCACGTACATCAGTACCGTCAGCCAGGGATTATTCAGGTTCTGCGGGATGGTAATGGCGTAAAACGCCGGGTCGTTCACCAGGGGCATGGCCATGCCGCCCCACAGGATGAGTGGTACCGGCAGGCCCAGCAGCAACAGGTACAGCGGCAGTCCCCAGCTGGCCCGGGACAGGGCCACAGGGCTCGGGTTCTCGCTGAAAATCATGTGGTACATATGGGGCAGCACGAGGGCGCCGGAAAATGACATCAGCATCAGCGCCCGCCAGCTGTCGTCCTCTATGCCCAGCGACAAGGCGCTTACCCCGGAGCTGGGCATGGCAAGCCAGGTTTCCAGTCCTTCAAAACCACCGAAGACGGAAAACAGCACGATGCCGCCCAGCAACAGCAAGGCCACCAGTTTAACCAGTGAATCAAAGGCAATGGCGACCACCAGCCCCTGGTGGCTGCCCGAGGTCTGATCACGGCGGGTCCCGAACAGCATGGCAAACAGCACTACGATGACGCTGAACAGGGTACTGATAGTGTGGGGAGACGCGTCCGGGGCCAGCAGGCTGGCACTGGCGGCAACAGCCTTGATCTGCATGCTCAGCAGCGCCATCAGCGCGGTTCCGGCGGTAATTGTAACCAGTGTACCCGCCCACTGACTGCGGTAACGGAAAGCAAACAGATCCGCCAGGGAGGTGAGCTGGTAAGCCCGGCCGATGCGCATGACCGGATTTAGTAACACCGGAGCCAGCAGAAATGCACCGCTGATGCCAAGATAATAGGCCAGAAAGCCATAGCCGAACTCGGAAGCAACGCCGACGGCACCGTAGATGGCCCAGGTCCCCGCGTAGACACCGAGGCTTAAGGTGTATACCAGCGGATGACGGACCCAGCGGCCAGGCAGCCGTCCCTTTTCAGTGGCGTGGGCAATGCTGAAAAGTATCAGCAGATAACCCAGGCTGATGACCAGAAGGACCGGAAGGCTAAAACTCATCGGGATCCCGCCGCCATTCAAGCCAGATTCCGATGACGATCAGGCTGCCCCAGAGCAGGTAGGGGGAGTACCAGGCGTTCCCCGGCGCAACCCACCAGTCCAGAATGTTGGGCGAAAAAATATAAACAGCCAGTACCAGAAGAAATACCAGGCGATAGATATACATCGGAAATCTGTCCGCACCGTTGACCTACGGGTTTATACCATGGGCGCTGCACGACTGACAGTTCAGCCTCAGGACAACGGATGCAGGGAGTCCGTCATGCTGGTGCGGGAAATACGGGCCATGGACCAGTTTGTCAGTGCCCAGTCCAGTATGCTTTGCAGTGTTCCCCGGAGCAGCGTCTCCGGCGGCTGCTGCCCGAGGGCGACAAGTGCCCGCCAGAGATTCTGGCAGGGCTGGCTGTCGTCCAGAGCCGGCGCATGGTTCTGCTTGCTGAGTTTGGCGCCCTGATCGTTCACTATCACGGGAATATGCGCCCATTGCGGCGGAGTTCCCCCCAGAGCCTGGCAGATCTGACGCTGCTGGGCGGTAGCCTCAAGCAGGTCAGAGCCGCGGACGACTTCGGTGATGCCCTGGTCGATATCATCTACAACCACCGCCAGCTGATAGGCGATAAAACCTTCCTTGCGGATGATTACCGGGTCATCAAAGCCAGCCCGCAAGGTCTGGTGCTGAGCACCCAGAATGCGGTCCTGCCAGAGGGCCTCTTCATCGGTCAGCGCGAAGCGAATTGCCCACGGGCGATCCGAGGGTAGCGGGGCTCCATTGCGACAATCCCAGGGGTGGTGTCCGTGGTGGTCGGCCAGCTCCTTGCGGGAACAGGCGCAGTAATAGGCCTTGCCGTGCTCTACCAGTTGCTCTGCGTATTGGCGATAAAGCGCCAGGCGGGTGGATTGGTAACGAATGTCGCCATCATGGATCAGCCCAGGGCACTGCAGGCCGTTCAGAATGGCGGTTGTGGCTTCAGGGCTCTCGCGAAGAGGGTCAAGGTCTTCAATACGAACCAGCCAAGTGCCGCCCCGTTTGCGGGCTTCCAGATAACTGGCAAGGGCGGTGACCAGTGAACCGAAATGTAAAGGGCCCGTTGGGGACGGAGCAAAACGTCCACAATAGGAAGGTGGAGGCATGATGCGGTCGTGGCGCGGGACCTGCCCGCGCCTGATTTGTCTGCCGCTCAGATGCCAGTCTGGCGTTCGCGGATTTCTGCCAGCGTTTTGCAGTCGATGCAAAGGGTGGCAGTGGGCCGGGCTTCCAGACGGCGGATGCCGATTTCCACACCACACTGATCGCAGAAGCCGTAATCGTCCTTATCGATACGATCAAGGGTTTGATCGATCTTCTTGATCAGCTTGCGTTCCCGGTCGCGGGTGCGCAATTCGAGGGAGAATTCCTCTTCCTGCGAAGCCCGGTCACTCGGGTCAGCGTAGTTTGCTGCCTCTTCCTGCATGTGATGCATGGTCCGATCCACTTCCTCCATGAGCTCCTGGCGCCACTGCAAAAGCAGTTCGCGGAAGTGTTGCAGCATCTCTGGGCTCATGTATTCTTCACCCTTCTTCGATTCGTAGGGGGTGAAGTTGGTAAAGCGCTCGCGTGCTTTCTCTGCGGTATTTGCCATGTAACCCGGCCTCTTATAGATACTCCAAAAGGGCGCAGCTTTTCCGTGTTGTCCCGCGCCCGCCTGCATCAGGAGCTTTTTGGCTCCCCGGGAATCTGCGGAAAATAGCAGATCTGGTGCAGGGGCGCCAGCCTTGTTATGCGATCCCTGCGCTGCCTCTCAACCGTTCCAGGAGACGTCATGGAATTTCCAGATAATCTGATTGAAGGTCGCCTCGTGAAACGATACAAGCGTTTCCTCGCCGACGTACAGCTGCCCGACGGCGAAATTGTGACCGCTCACTGCCCCAACACAGGCTCCATGCTGGGGTGCCAGCCCGAGAACGCCCGTGTCTGGCTGAGCCCGGCCAACAACCCGGCCAGAAAGCTTCGTTATACCTGGGAACTGGTTGAGACTGAGCCCGGAGTGCTGGCCTGCGTGAACACGGGGCGCCCCAATGCCCAGGCCCGTGCCGCCATTGAGCAGGGGCGGATACCTTCGCTGGCGGGTTATACCGTTATAAAGCCAGAGGTTCGTTACGGCAGTGAGAAAAGCCGTATCGATCTGCACCTGTCCGGCCGCCCCGACGCGCCCGACGCCTGGGTTGAGGTCAAGAACGTGACGCTCTGCGAGAATGGGGTGGCGCAGTTTCCGGATGCGGTTACTTTGCGGGGGCAGAAGCACCTGCGCGAGCTGATGGAAGTTGCCACCACCGGCGACCGTGCCGTGCTGCTGTTCTGCGTCAATCACACCGGCGCACATCAGGTGCGACCAGCGGATCAGATTGATCCGGACTATGGCGAATTACTGCGTGAAGCCGCGCAAAAAGGGGTGGAACTGATGGCCTGGCAGGCGGATCTTGCCGGGGAGCAGGGGCCGACCGGCAGTCTCGCACTGGTGCGGGAGCTGCCGGTACTGTTATAAAGCGGGGGCCGAAGGCTTCTAGCCCGTCGGGTCCATGCCGAAGTGCTGGCGAATACGATGGGCGAGCTCTCCCGCCGCCATGGGCTCGTCGGTACGGATGTGAACGGTGTGAGCCTTCTCATCGTCCGACAGAGGCTCTTCCCAGCTCTTCTGCTGGTCCAGCAGGGCTTCATCGGCTTCTGAGGCGTCCCCAGTACGCGCCCGGATCCACTGCCGGCGAGTTTCCTCGGGTGCTTCACAGTGGATCAGGGCAAACGGCAGAGCCAGGTTCTCCGCCACGGACCCCAGCAGCGCCCGCTCATGCTCCCGCAGGCAGGCGGCATCCACAATCACACCCAACCCCGATTGCAGCAATTGTTGCGAGAGTTCGGCAAGGCGATGATAGGTCTTGCGATTGGTAGCTTCGCTATAGAGGTCTTCGCCAACACCCGAGCCGGAGCGGTCCAGTGGCCCCATCCCCGCCATACGCTTGCGCTCAACATCCGAACGCAGGCGGATCAGTCCCAGCTCGCTGGCCAGGGCATGGCTCACGGTAGACTTGCCACTGGCGGAGAGGCCGGTGGTGATCAGCAGGAAAGGGTTGGGAATGCTGGTGTACTGCTCCGCCAGATTGGCGTAGTCCTGGTACTTCTGCAGCAGACCGTTCTGTTGTGCCTCTGAGAGCCCCGGATTATTGCGGGTAAACAGCGCGATCTTCGCCCGTACCATGGCCCGATAGGCTTTATAGAGCGGCAACAGGGCGAGGCCGTCATAATCACCGCGCCATTCCAGATAAGCGTTGAGGGTATGGCTGGCGAGAGCAAACTCCCGGCGGGACTCCAGATCCATCAGCAGAAACGCCAGGTCGTTGATGACGTCGATCCAGCGGAACGGCTCGTTGAACTCAATGCAGTCAAAGACCGTCACCCGGTCCTCGTAGAGGGTGATATTGGCCAGATGCAGGTCGCCATGGCACTCACGCACCAGACCATCCGCCCGGCGCTGGGCGATCATGTCCTGCTGCCGCTCAAAGGTGCTGCGGGTCCACGCCTCCAGGGCATCCAGTTGCTGCTCCAGCTGCGGGTTACCGTCCAGCAGGGGACGAATCTGGTCGAAGTTTTCCTGCATGGCGGCATAAATGGCTTCCGGCGTGCCCAGCGGCTTGTCGTCAGGGACCGGTGGCAGTGAATCGTGGAACTGCGCCACTTGCCGGGCCAGCTCGCTGAGCCGCTCCACCGTCAGCTTGCCCTGCTCCTGCAGGCCGTCAAACAGATGCTCCTGGTCGAACTGACGCATACGAACTGCGTATTCAAACGGTTCCCCGGGCCCGTTAATGATGGGTTGCTCTGGTGTTCCGGTGATGGGAACCACGTCCATATACAGGGGCGCCGCCAGGCGTTGGTTCAGCCGGACTTCCTCGTCGCAGAAGTGGCGTCGTTTCTCCAGGGTCGAGAAGTCCAGAAAGCCAAAGTCCATGGGCTTTTTGACCTTGTAGGCGTAGTCGCCGGTGAGGATGACCTGGGAAATATGGGTTTCCAGTACCTGAAAGCTCTCCACGGGATGGTCGTACAGAGCCGGGTCCTGGAGGTTGTCGATCAGGTTAGTCGCCGGGGCGTCGTTCACGGTGGGCTCCTTGTGGTTGAACGGCGTTTCTATGATAACGGGCGCATTACACAAATAACACATGCCCTGATGACCCTGACAGGTACGGTTTGGTTATAATCCGCGGATGTCAAAGAAATCACCTTCCCGACGCAAGAAAAATCCACCTCGCAAGTCCCGCCCCACTTTCAGGCAACGCCTGTGGTCGCTGAGCTGGCGTCTGGGACTAATTCTGCTGGTGTTGCTGGCCGGCTGGATGGTCTATCTGGACGCGGTGGTGACATCCCGCTTTGAGGGGCGGCGCTTTGAAGTGCCGTCGCGGGTCTATGCGCGGCCCCTGGAACTGTACGACGGTGCCGCGGTTACCGCTGAGTCCCTGAAACAGGAACTGGAGCTGGCGGGTTACCGCTCCGGCGACGGCAGCCGTCCCGGAACCTGGCAGCAGAATGGTCAGCGTTTTCTGGTAGGCACCCGGGGATTTTCGTTTGCAGATGGTATTGAGCCACGTCGCCGCCTGTCTCTGAACGTGTCCGGCGGAAGGGTTTCGGGGCTGCGTGTGCTGGAAGGAGAAAGTTCGCCGATTGTAAGGCTGGAGCCCGCAGAAATCGGCGGCATCTACCCGGCCCACCGGGAAGACCGGGTGCTGGTAACTCTGGATGATGCGCCACCCTTGTTCGAGGAGGCCCTGCTCACCACGGAAGACCGGAACTTCTATGAGCACTTCGGCATCGCACCTTTGTCCATTGCACGGGCCATGGTGGCCAACATCAAGGCCGGCCGGGTAGTTCAGGGTGGTAGCACCCTGACTCAGCAGCTTGCCAAGAATCTTTATCTGACCCGGGACCAGACCCTTGTCCGCAAGGCCAATGAAGCGTTGATGTCCCTGTTGCTGGAATGGCACTACGAGAAGGACGATATTCTCGAAACCTACCTCAATGAGGTCTATCTCGGTCAGGCCGGCAACCGCAGCATTAATGGCTTCGGGCTCGCGTCACAGTTCTATTTCCGTAAGCGCTTCCAGGACCTGGAGCTCCACGAATCCGCCTTGCTGGTAGGTATGGTGAAGGGCCCGAGCTACTACGATCCCCGTCGTAATCCGGAGCGCGCCCTGCAGCGTCGGAATCTGGTGATTGATCTGCTGGCGGATGCGGGCACCATTGATACCACACAGGCGGAGAAGGCCCGTGCGAAGCCCCTGGACGTCGCCGAGCGTCCGTCCTGGTCCGAGAATCGTTATCCGGCGTTTATCGATCTGGTCAAACGCCACCTTGCCCGGGACTACAAGCAGGAAGACCTGCAGAGTGAGGGCTTGCGGATCTTCACCACGCTGCATCCGGCCATTCAGGAGCGCGCCGAGCGGGCGACGGCCCAGACGCTGGACCAGCTCGACCGGGGTTCCTCTGACACCCGTCTGGAAGCCGCCATGGTGGTTACTTCCCGTGACAGCGGCGAGGTGCTGGCACTGGTTGGTGGCCGTGACGCGGGCTTTGCCGGCTTTAACCGGGCGCTGGACGCGCGGCGGCCTATCGGTTCGCTGGTCAAGCCTTTCGTTTATCTCACGGCCCTGGCTCAGCCAGAGCGTTATACGCTGATTACGCCGCTGCGGGATGTTGGGCTGGCGCTGGAGTTCGAAAACGGCCAGCGTTGGGAGCCCCGTAACTTTGATCGCGAACAGCGGGGGGATGTACCTCTGCATCTGGCCCTGTCCCGGTCCTGGAACCTTCCGACGGTACGACTTGGCCTGGATGTCGGCGTGCCGGCAGTGGTGGAAACCCTGCAGGACTTCGGTGTTACCTCCAGCATCAACCGTTACCCGTCCATGTTGCTGGGTTCCGTTACCATGGAGCCGGTAACCGTGGCACAGGCTTATCAGGGGCTCGCAACTTCAGGTTTTAATACCCCGCTGCGTACCATCCGGGAGGTAACCGATAGCAAAGGTGAAGCGCTAAGCCGCTACAAGCTGGAGGTTAATCAGGTTGCCGATCCGGCCGCCGTGCATCTGGTGCAGTACGCCATGCAGGAAGCCATGCGGGAGGGCACCGGCAGGTCGGCGTACCGCTCTATCCCCGAAAGCCTTGGGCTGGCGGGCAAAACCGGGACAACCGATGACGGCCGCGACAGCTGGTTCGCCGGCTTCAGCGGCGATCTGCTCGCCGTCACCTGGGTAGGACGGGACGACAATGGTCCCACTTCCCTGACCGGTGCCACCGGAGCCTTGCCGCTGTGGACGCGGTTTATGGCGGCAGTTCCCCAGCACAGCTTTTCACCGGTGGTACCGGACGGCGTACAGTATCACTGGGTAAACAGCGAAAAAGGTGTGCTGACTGACGAACACTGCGAGAATGCCCGTCTGATTCCGTTTATTGTCGGCAGCGAGCCGCAGACCTTTGAAGGCTGTGGCGGTGATTTTTCACGTCGCCTGCGCGGCTGGTTTGAAGGATTGTTCCAATGATGAAGATATACCGAAATCTGGCAGCCGGCCTGCTGATAGTGGGTCTTACAGGTTGTGCGTCCGATATTTATGCACCGCCGGGCAGCGCTGATCGTCGTGCTGAGCCGGTGCCACAGCCGCCAACTGTGGACGAGTCCAGGGACGACAGCTCGCCCCGACTATCCGAACAACCTGAGCCGCGGACCGAGCCGCGAACGCCCCAGGAGCGGTCGCCAAGCCCTGGCTACCAGGAACAGGGGGATGATCTGTCCCCGGCAGCAGTCAGCCTGATCCAGCGGGCGGACGCGCTGATGTCAGAAGGGAAACCGGAAGCTGCGCTCAGTCGGCTGGAGCGGGCACAGCGGATCTCGCCGCGCTCGGCTCAGGTCTACTTCAAGCTGGCAGAAGCCTATGCCCGTTCGAACAACCTGGGCTCCGCTGAGCAGTTCACCATGAAAGGGTTGTCGCTGGCGGGCTCCAATACGCGCCTGCAGAAGGCGGGCTGGGAATTGCTGGCCAGCATCCGCCATGAGCGGGGCAATGTTGCCGGTGCCGAGCAGGCCGAGCAGAGAGCCCGGGCTCTGTAGCCCGGGCCAGACAGAGAAAAAAGGGTTTGGTGAAAACCGGGTGATTTTAGAGGGTTTTCATCACTCGGCCGGCGGCCGCGATGGTCGCTTCAATATCGGCGTCGCTCAGGGCGGCGCTGGTGAAACCGGCCTCAAATGCTGACGGGGCAAGGTAGATGCCTTCTTTCAGCATGCCCTGGAAGAACGCCTTGAAGCGTTCGACATCACAGTTCATCACCTGATCGAATCGGGTCACTTCCGGTTCGCTGGTGAAGAAGATTCCGAACATAGCGCCTACCTGCTGTACCGTCAGAGGGATGCCCGCCTCGTCGGCAACCTTGCGAAAACCTTCGCACAGGGTTCGGGTTTTTTCTGCCAGCCGGTCGTGGAAACCTTCTTCGGAAATCAGATTCAGGGTGGTCAGGCCCGCGGTCATGGCCAGCGGGTTACCGGACAGGGTTCCAGCCTGATAGACCGGTCCCAGCGGAGCGATATGCTCCATGATCTCCCGCTTGCCGCCAAACGCGCCTACAGGCAGACCGCCCCCGATGACTTTGCCCAGGGCAGTCAGGTCAGGCTTGATGCCAAAGTGCCCCTGTGCGCCACCCAGAGCAACCCGGAAACCGGTCATCACCTCGTCGAAAATCAGGACAGCCCCGTGCTCGTCGCAAACCTCCCGCAGGGTTTCCAGGAAACCCGGTACCGGGGGGATACAGTTCATATTGCCGGCTACCGGCTCGACGATGATTGCCGCAATCTGGTCGCCCAGTTCCGCGAACGCTTTGCGAACCCCTTCGATATCGTTATAGGTCAGGGTGATGGTGTGTTCAGCCAGGCTGGCAGGAATGCCGGGTGAGTTGGGCACGCCAAGGGTGAGGGCACCTGAGCCGGCCTTGACCAGAAGCGAATCCACGTGGCCGTGGTAGCAGCCTTCAAACTTCACCACCTTGTCGCGCCCGGTATAACCGCGGGCGAGACGGATGGCGCTCATGGTAGCCTCGGTGCCGCTGTTCACCATGCGGACCAGTTCGATGGACGGCACCAGCTCACAGACCTTCTGGGCCATCTCGGTTTCAATGGCAGTAGGGGCGCCGTAACCAACCCCCAGTTCGATCTGATCGTGGAGCGCCTTTTTGATGTGCTCATTGGAATGACCAATGATCATCGGTCCCCAGGAACCCACGTAATCGATGTAACGACGATCGTCTTCGTCATAGAGATAAGCGCCCTCGGCGCGCTTGAAGAACACCGGTGTGCCGCCGACGCCTTTAAAGGCGCGAACCGGAGAGTTCACCCCGCCGGGGATGTACTTCTGGGCCTGTTCAAACAGGGTTTCGGAATGATTCATGATTTGGCTCCTTGGTGTCGCCAGATGAACTGGGAAGCAGGATACGACTCGCTTGGGAGTCGCAATCCTATCAGAGTTTGAAAATCGGGTGGTGCTCCAGGAACAGCCGGCTAAATGCCCGGGCCCGGGTTTCCGCCTGCTCAGCTCCGCCGCCAAACAGTCCGCCAATGACCGCAAGCAGGTCAGCTCCCGCCTGGATCAGTGGTGCGGCTTTGTCCAGCGTAATGCCGCCAATGGCCGTGCGCGGCAGGCCCAGTCTGGCGGCGTCCGCCAGCACCGATGGGGTGGCCGGCAGCGCAGTCGGCTTGGTGCCAGAGTTGAAAAACCGGCCGAAGGCGAGATAGTCGGCGCCTTCAGCCTGGGCCCGCTCGGCGAGCGCAATATCACCATGACAGGTCATGCCGATAATTGCATAGGGTCCCAGCAGCTTCCGTGCCTCGGCAAGAGTGCCGTCAGACTGGCCCATATGAATGCCATCCGCACCGCAGGCGAGAGCAAGCTGCGGGTCATCATTGATCAGCAATGGCACGCCGTGGTCCCGGCATAGGGTCGCCAGAGCTGAAGCCTGCCGCAGTTTATCGGCTGCTGGCAGGTGTTTCTCCCGATATTGTACGAGAACGGCGCCACCGCGGATGGCGGCCGCGACCCCGGCCAGCAACTGGTCATCGTCCGGTAATAGCTGGCTGTCCGTAATGGCGTAAAGGCCCGGGCGCAGTCCCTTGGCAAAAACAGGCGTGGTCACTGGACCCCGGTCCAGCTTGCGCCCCGGTCCGGTAC
>JAJUHY010000159.1 GCA_029265735.1 Marinobacter segnicrescens
CGCGCCGTAATAGATGCCGGCGAGCATGATGAGCGAGGTGACCGGCGACAGCGCGAAGGTGATCGGGATGTCCTCGTCGGCCAGCTTGCGGCCGGGCTCGTCCGCCCGCTTACGCAGCTCTTCGGTCAGCTTCTCCATTTCCGGCTCGATCAGATCCCCCGGACGGCAGGTGACGGGCTCCTTGCCTTCCAGAACCCGCTCCTGCAGCTCCTTGTTGAATGGCGCAGGCGCAGCGCCGTATTCACCCTTGAGGATGGCAGCGGTTTCCTTGGAAATGGACTTGTAACGCTCACCGGTCAGTACGTTCAGTACCGCCTGGGTGCCGACAATCTGGGAGGTCGGAGTCACCAGCGGGATAAAGCCAAGGTCTTCACGAACCTTGGGAATCTCGGCCAGCACCTCATCAAACTTGTCGGACGCATTCTGCTCACGGAGCTGGTTTTCCATATTGGTCAGCATGCCGCCCGGCACCTGAGCAATCAAAATACGGGAGTCAGTGCCCCGCAGACTGCCTTCAAACTTCGCGTATTTCTTACGCACCTGACGGAAGTAACTGGCAATTTCCTCCAGCAGTTCGAGGTCCAGGCCTGTGTCCCGGTCCGTACCTTCCAGGATGGCCACCACCGCTTCGGTGGGGCTGTGACCGTAGGTCATGGACATGGACGAAATCGCGGTGTCTACGTTATCAATACCCGCTTCCGCCGCCTTGATGGCGGTCGCGGTGGACATGCCGGTGGTGGCGTGACACTGCATATGAATCGGAATGTCCAGTTCCTGCTTGAGCCGGCTGACCAGGTCAAAGGCCACGTAGGGCTTCAGGATGCCTGCCATGTCCTTGATTGCGATGGAATCCGCACCCATTGCTGCCACTTCTTTCGCCAGCTCTACCCACATGTCGACGGTATGCACCGGACTGGAGGTGTAGGCAATAGTGCCCTGGGCGAGTTTGCCGGTCTAGCGGACAGCCTTGATGGCACGATCCATATTGCGGGGATCGTTCATGGCATCAAAAATCCGGAACACGTCAATACCGCTCTCAGCCGCCCGCTCACAGAAACGGTCTACCACATCGTCAGCATAGTGACGGTAGCCGAGCAGGTTCTGGCCGCGCAGCAGCATTTGCTGCCGGGTATTGGGCATGGCTTTCTTCAGCTCACGAATCCGTTCCCAGGGGTCTTCACCCAGGTAGCGAATACAGGAATCGAAAGTGGCTCCACCCCAGGATTCCAATGACCAGAAGCCCACCTTGTCGAGCTTCTCGGCGATTGGCAGCATGTCGTCCAGGCGCATGCGGGTGGCCAGCAGGGACTGGTGTGCATCCCGGAGGATAACATCCGTAATCCCTAGTGGTTTTTTGGTGTCAGTCATCGTGTCAGCCTTCTGTTAAAAGGTTCTAGTGTTCTGCTCCGATCACTTCTTGTGGCGGGACCGGTACTGTGCAATCGCTTTCTTTATTGCTTCCACTGTGTCGGGATCAACCGCAGCGGGTGCAGACGCTTTGGCACGTGGCGTCCTGGCCGGTGTAGCCGGCTCAGGCGGGGCAAATCGGCTGATGATTTTTGACATGAGTCCGGTGGCAAACACCAGGATGACGAGGAATACGAACACGAAACCCATGCCTGCAATCATCAGGTCGATCGCCTGTGACATCAGCTCACTCATAACATGTGCTACCTATGTTGAAGTAAGTGATCTTTCCCCTGGCAGTAGCTTTCGGGCACCTGACTGGCACAATGAAAACCATTCCCACAGGCAAAATCCTGCGTAATCTACCGGTTTCTTGGTAGCGGGGCAACCAACTAACCCCGCATTTTTGCAAGGGTCCGGAAAACGCAATGGGCAGAATCACGTACCCACCAGGGG
This sequence comes from Marinobacter segnicrescens, assembly GCA_029265735.1. GTDB lineage: Bacteria > Pseudomonadota > Gammaproteobacteria > Pseudomonadales > Oleiphilaceae > Marinobacter > Marinobacter segnicrescens_A. The sequence continues at coordinate 1,864 of JAJUHY010000159.1, forward strand.
ACTCTGAGGCCCTGCCGATTGTCTTCAGAAACCCACCGGTAACCTTCTCACGCGGAACCGCCGGCCTTTGATCCTGCCCTGCTCCAGCCCCTTCAGAGCCTGCTGGGCCACAGGGGCATCAACGGCAACAAAGCTCTGAAACTCGCCAATTGTAATCTTGCCCACCCGCGCTGCCGGCAGGCCGGTCTCACCGGTCAGCGCACCCAGTATATCTCCCGGGCGCACCTTTTCCTTACGGCCGCCGGCGATACACAGGGTTACCCGCGCGGGTTGTCGAGGCACGGGGCTGGCGCTTAACAACGGCGACGCATCAAGGGGCTCGATGCTGCTTCCGCGAGCCTGCTCCAACTGCAGAATTTTGTGAGCACTGGCCGGGCTGAAGAAAGTGACCGCCAGGCCATCCCGGCCTGCCCGCCCGGTCCGGCCGATACGGTGAGTGTGAGTTTCCGGCGACCGCGCCGGCTCCATATTGATTACCAGCGGCAAATCATCAATATCCAGCCCCCTGGCCGCCACGTCAGTGGCCACCAGTATCGGACAGCTCTGGTTGGCAAACAGGATCAGCACCTGGTCCCGCTCCTTCTGATCCATATCGCCATGCAGGGACGCCGCCGCAAAGCCTTGCCGGGTTAGCGCCTGGGTCACCTCGTCACACTGCTGTCTGGTCGCGCAAAAGATGAGGCAGGCCGCCGGTTGTCGTAAAGAAAGCAGTCCCGTGAGCGCCTCCTGCCGTTGATCACCTGGCACTTCATAGAACACTTCCTCTATCGCCGCCGTAGCGGAAGCCGGTGGGTCTTCCACGGTGACCGACACCGGATCCTGCTGGAAACGGCCACTCAGCCGCCTGACGTGATCCGGCCAGGTCGCGGAGAACAATAACGTCTGCCGGCGCTGCGGGCACCGGGCGAGAATGGCAGCCATGGCATCCTCAAACCCAATATCCAGCATTCGGTCCGCCTCATCCAGCACCAGGGTACGTAACTGATCGAGAATCAGGGTGCCCTTGTCCAGATGGTCTTTTACCCGCCCGGGCGTACCCACCACAATATGGGCGCCATGGCTCAGGGAGCCGATCTGGGGACCGATCGGCGTACCACCGCAGAGGGTGAGCACCTTGACGTTATGCTGGCTACGGGCCAGTTCGCGAATGGCACGGGCTACCTGATCCGCAAGCTCCCGGGTCGGACACAGCACCATCCCCTGCACCGCAAACCGGCGAACCTTCAGTTGCTCCACCAGACCAATTCCAAAGGCCGCGGTTTTCCCCGAGCCTGTACGGGCCATGGCGATGACATCGCGGCCGGCCAGCACCGCTGGCAGGGCCTGCTGCTGTATGGGTGTCGGTGAGCTAAAGCCGAGGCTCGCAAGGTTTTGGAGCATGGCCTGGGACAGGCCTGGCATCTGAAAAGACATAATGGGAGGATCCGGAAAAGGCGGGAAGTTACGGCGAATGCCAGGAGGCCGGTATAATACCGCAGTTCACGCCGGATTCAGAGGGATTAGCAGGACTTATCATGGCTTCATTACAGGAACAATTGCTCAAGGCCGGCCTGGCCGATGAGAAAAAGCTCAAGGCTCTTCAGAAAGAGAAAAAGAAGCAGCGCAAGCAGCAGCCTAAGGGTGCCGCGACAACCGACGAAGGCAAGCTGCGGGCGCAACAGGCACGGCAGGAAAAGGCCGAACGGGACCGGCGGCTGAACCAGCAGCGCGATGAAGAGGCTCGTCGCAAGGGCATTGCTGCACAGATTCGGCAACTGGTGGAGAGCAACCGGCTGGACCGCAGCCGCTGCGAGGTGGATTACCAGTTTGTCCACGAAAAGAAGATCAAGAAGATCCTGGTGGATGACCTGATGGTTGATCAGCTCGCCCGCGGGCGTCTGGCCGTGGTATTTGTGAACGACGCTTACGAGGTAGTGCCCGAAGCCGTCGCACGGAAGATCATGGAGCGGGATGAAGCCGCCGTCGTGGTACTGCACGATCGCAATGCCCAGACCGATGCGGATGAAGAAGATCCTTACGCGGGGTATGAGATTCCGGATGATTTGATGTGGTAAATCAAGGTCCGGGAGGACGCCGGAGCAGCGCCCTCCCATTCCTCTGGATCAACAGCTCGGTAAGGCCGAGCGATCCCGAGGTGCACCATCGATGGTATGTTCACAGCCGTATCTGGGATCGGCAACCACGGTCGGATCGAGAACCTCATCGCCGTCAGGCTTAGGACCTAAGTCGTTTACCCAAGCAAGCCAGTTGATCAGTGCTGTACTGATCTCACTAGCAGTAAAATCACAGTGACCTGGCGCCCGAATAGCCCGCTGCACTAACAGATCTTCCGCCCCATGTTTAATCGCGCCCTGGCGATACAGTTGCTGATGGCGGAAGGGAACATAGAAATCACCGAGGGTGTGCAGAGTCAGCACGGGAACATCGAAGTCGCCCTTGACTTCGGGCAGCCACCGAACGCCGTCGTTCCGCGGTGGGTTGGCGCCCTCGTCTGCGGAGATACGCTCTATTGCTTCATTGAAGTTCTGCTCATCCACCGTCATCGTTTCGCCGTCTGTCCAGCGATAGATCCGGTCACTGTTATCGTAGGCGTTACGGGCAAGGATGCCGTCAATATCTCCGCCCCGACCACCGGTCCCCAACACCGCACCCTGAAGTAGCGGGTTGGGAAAGCCGTGATCGTAGAAAATCGGCCTTTCACCACCCGTCAGCCTCATGGCGATCTGCTTTACCCGCTCGCCGTTCTGGTTTGCAGGTTCCCAGGTAATTCCGGTGCCATCGGTTTTGAACAGCGCTACCAGCATACTTGGCAGATACGTCTGATAATATTCAGGCGCTATATCACCAATTCCAGACAACTCCTGAACGACACGGGTATAGTCTCCGAGCCATTGGAACTGGTTCTGCTCAGCCTGGCAGAAAGGCAGCGCCCCCTGATAGTTCACTTTATAGGCTGTGCGCTCCATATTCTCCCGCTCCACAGCCGCCGCAGCGGCATGTCCGCCCAGAGAATAACCGGAGATAAGAGTCTGCACAGGTTTGGGGTACTGCGCGCCGAAATCGGCTTCGATGTAGTCCATCACCTCCAGCGCCAGCTTGTTCGTGTCCTCAATGGCGGCGCGAACGTCATAGTAGTTGGCGGAGTATGATGACGCTGCCCAGGCATAGCCGGCAGCGAGCACGGTCATTCGCCACGCGTCGTCGGGCAGGGATACCTCCAGTTCCGGACCGTCGCCCCGGTAGCCGTGGGTATACATGATCAGGCCGCCGTTCCAGACATCCGGTA
>JAJUHY010000360.1 GCA_029265735.1 Marinobacter segnicrescens
GAAAGCGCGGCCTTCCGCACTCAATACTACGGCCCGCAGGCTGGGGTCTTTCTTCAGTTCATCGCCTACCTGAGCCAGGTTGGTGAACATACCCGTGTCCAGAGCGTTCATTTTCTCCGGCCGGTTCAGGCGAACCTCAACAACACCTTCATATTCTGTGCGGATAACCTGTACGGTTGACATGATGGCTTCCTCGTAGATGCAGGCCGACTCAGATGGAGCGCTTGGCCTTGTCCTGATTATTGACCTCGGTTATGGCTTCACGGGCACGACGCCATTCGTCGTCTCCCCACGCCGAAAGAGCCGTGAAGTTAGCGCCGTCAGCCTGATACTGGCCGCCGTCAATGGCGATGGTCTGACCATTCACATACTCGGCGCCGCGGCCCAGCAGAAACACCGCCAGGTTTGCCAGCTCCGGGAAGCGGCCGGGACGGCCCATGGGGCTCTCGCCCAGATCCATTTTGCCCAGCGGCCCCAGGCGTTTGGTCATGCCCTCGGTGGGGAACAGGCCGGGCGCAATGGCGTTCAGGCGAATGCCGCGGTTGCCCCACTCTACCGCAAGTGACTGGGTCATCGCATTAACGCCGGCCTTGGACATGGCTGATGGCACAACGAATGGCGAGCCGTTCCACACCCAGGTGGTAACGATGGAAACCACCGATCCCGGTTTGCCTTCCGCCAGCCAGCGCTTGCCGCAGCTGTGAGTGACCAGAAAACTGCCGCGGAATACGATACTGGCGACAGCATCAAACGCCCGGTGTGACAGATCTTCGGTCCGGCTGACGAAGTTGCCGGCGGCGTTGTTGATCAGACCGGTCAGTGCACCGCCGTCGTCCCAGATTTTCTGGACCATTTCGTCAATGGATTCCGCGTCGCGGATATCGCAGGGAATCGGTGTCACCTTACCGCCATGACGTCCGGTCAGCTCATTGGCCGTTTCTTCCAGCACGCTACCCCGACGGCCACAGATGTAGACCTCCGCTCCGAGAATCAGGCAGGCCTCGGCCATTTCCTTACCCAGCCCGGTACCACCACCAGTGATCAGAATACGCTCGCCCTTGAGAAAGTCCGGGCGATACATCAGGTCTTCCGCTTTCATTATTGTTCTCCTTGACGGGAATAGCGGGGCTCGCGTTTTTCCAGAAAGGCAGCGACCCCTTCCTTGAAATCATCATCCTGTATGCACAGGATCTGGTTACGATCTTCCAGCGCGACAACGGCATCCAGGCTTTGTGCATCGATAGCCAGGCCCAGGGCTTCCTTGGTCAGCCGCAGGCCTAGCGGAGTGGCCCGCAGCATATCCGCGGTCAGCTCATCGGCGTGCTGGCGAAGCTGATCAAGAGGGGCAACCAGGCTGGTAAGTCCCAGCTCCCGGGCACGCTCGGCCTCGATAAACCGGCC
>JAJUHY010000080.1 GCA_029265735.1 Marinobacter segnicrescens
ATGGTATGCGTGAAGGCTATGACCGCTTCCTCACCAGCAACTTCCCTGCTCCCCAAGATCTCGACGTCGAGAACGTTGAGCTGGGTGGTGTCGAAGCCCTGAAGGTGAAGGCACCAGGCGCTTCCGATGCGAAAGACCGCACCACGATCCTTCACTTCCATGGCGGAGGTTACATGCTTGGCTCGGCCCGTGGCTCCGTTGAGTATGCCGGGCGGCTGGCCGAAACCGTCTCTGGAGACTGTATCACTGTCGATTATCGACTGGCTCCGGAAAACCCGTACCCCGCAGCGCTGGACGATGCCGTGGACGCCTATCGTGGCCTGGTGAACCGTGGCGTTAACCCCGCCAACATTCTGCTGAGTGGCGAATCATCCGGCGCTGGTCTGGCTCTGGCTCTGGCTCTGACCCTCAAAATGGCGGGTGACACCCTGCCTGCCGGCATCATTGCGATCTGCCCGTTCGCGGATCTGACGTTGTCGGGGGAGAGTATCAAAGAGTTCGCCGGTCAGGATCCTGCCGCCAACCGTGACAGCCTGGCATTTATGGCCGCGTCCTATTTCCAGGAACACGAACCACGGGACCCGCTTGTGTCTCCCTTATTCGGAGATCTCAGCGGACTCCCTCCGGTCTTTCTCTCCGCCGTCGAAGGCGAGTCACTCTATAGCGACAGCAGCCGTCTGCTGGAGCGGGCCCGTAACGCAGGTGTCGATGTAACCATGGTACCCGTGGAGGACTCCGTGCACGTCTATACCCTGTTCCCGTTCCTGCCGGAAACCAAAACCACTCTTGCAGAGATCGGCCGCTGGGCACAGCGCATCACCGACAGATCATAAACACAACAATAAGAGCAGACGTTATGAAAAACACAATAAAGAATATTCTGTTCGCCACCTCATTGGTTGCCAGTACTGCAGCCGGTGCTGACGGCATCTCTGGCAACACCGTGAAAATCGGCGTTCTTGCAGATATGTCAGGGCCCTTCTCGGATCTCAGCGGCGAGGGCGCCATCGTATCCGCGCGCATGGCGGTTGCTGACTTCGTTGCCGGGCATAAGCCGGCCTTTGGGGTGGAGGTCGTAACGGCCGACCATCAAAACAAAACGGACGTAGCTGCCAGCCGTGCCCGTGAGTGGTATGACAACAGTGGTGTGGACATGATCACCGATGTCATCAACTCCGCCGTAGCACTGGCGGTGTCTCAGGTCACCCGCGAGAAAGATCGCGTCTTGATGGTGACCGGTGCCGGGTCCACCACCATCAATAACGAACAATGCTCACCAAACACCATTCTTTACGCATGGGACACATACTCCCTGGCCAATAGCCTGGGCCGCACGCTAACAGAACAAGGCGATGACACGTGGTATTTCGTGACGGTGGATTACGCATTGGGCAAGTCCATTGAGTATGACGCCACCCGCTCCGTTGAGCGCAGCGGCGGAAAAATCGTTGGCTCGCTGCACCACCCGATGGGTGCCCCCGATTTTGCATCCTTTCTGCTGCAGGCCCAGAGCTCTGGCGCTGATGTGATCGGCATAGCCAGCGCCGGTGCAGACCTGCACAACGCAGTTCGCGTAGCCAATGAGTTTGGCATCAACAGACGACAAAAGATTGTTGGCCTCGCCGCCAGCATGACGGATGTTCATGCACTTGGCCTGGAAATCACACAGGGCATGTTGCTGGTGGAAGGGTTCTACTGGAACCAGGACGACGAAGCGCGGCAGTGGAGCCAGCGTTTTTTCGAAAAGACGGGCAAGATGCCCAACTTGCTTAACGCAGCCACCTACTCAGCAGTCACCAATTATCTGAGCGCAGTAGAGACTCTCGGCACCGATGACGCCGGTACAGTGCTGGCTTACCTGCACGAGCATGAGATCAATGACCTGTTTGCGAAGAACGGCCGCATCCGTCCCGATGGCCAGATGGTACACGACGTGTATCTCTTTGAGGTAAAACGCCCGGAAGAGTCCAAAGAGCCCTGGGACTACTACAAGCTGCGGGAAACCATTCCGGCTGAAAAGGCCTATCAGCCGCTCTCCGAGTCACGTTGCCCACTGGTCAAGAGCTGAAGGTGGGCCCGATGACGCAGGAGATACTAGGCACCCGGCGGTTGAGTAAGCACTTTAAAGGCTTCACTGCGGTGAACGAGGTGGATTTGTCGGTCAGGAAGGGGCATATCCACGCCCTGGTCGGACCGAACGGGGCGGGTAAAACGACGCTGTTCAATTTACTCACGGGCTTTATGACACCCAGTTCCGGTGAGATCCACTTCAACGGCCAGTCCATGTCGACGCTGAGGCCCAGTCAGATTGCCCAGAGTGGCATCGTGCGCTCATTCCAGATCTCTGCTGTGTTTGGCAGCCTGAGCGTGCTTGATAACGTTCGGTTTGCGTTGCAACGGGAAATGGGCGTGTCGTTTTTTTTCTGGAGAAGCGATCGCGTACTGAACCGTCTTAACGATCGGGCCATGGAGCTGCTGGAGTCCGTAGGCCTCACCAGCGTTGCGGACCACTTGGCTGACAGCCTTCCCTATGGGCGCAAACGTGCCCTGGAGCTGGCTACCACACTGGCCATGAACCCGACGCTGATGCTACTGGACGAGCCAACCCAGGGCATGGGGTACGAGGACGTGGACCGGGTCACCCGCCTGATCAAACAGGTAGCGGCAGGACGCACGGTACTGATGGTGGAGCACAACATGAAGGTGGTGTCGGCAATCGCTGACACTATTTCAGTGCTGCAACGCGGTCGTGTCATTGCCACCGGAACCTACGAAGAAGTGTCCACGAACCCTCAGGTAATGGAGGCCTATCTGGGACCCACATCCAGGTATGGCGAAGGGGATGCAGCATGAACACGACATCGCAGCCACCGGTTCTTGCGGTGAACGGGCTCGAAGCCTGGTATGGAGAGTCTCATATTCTACAGGGCGTCGATTTCGAGGTTCATTCCGGCGAAGTCGTGACTTTGCTGGGCCGTAACGGCTCCGGGCGAACAACGACCCTGAAAGCGCTACTCGGCCTGACGGATCGACGCAGTGGTTCTGTAAGGCTGTTCGGCGAAGAGGTGATCAGCCTGGACACCTACCGGATCGCCCGGCTCGGCGTTGGCTATTGCCCGGAAGAACGCGGGATTTTCTCCAGCCTCAGCTGTGAGGAAAACCTGCGACTACCGCCATTACACCGGGGCAAGGCACCGGGACTTTCCATGGACGAGGTCTACCGCCTGTTTCCTAATCTTGAGGAGCGCAAACGAAGCCCGGGCACGGCATTGTCAGGCGGAGAACAGCAGATGCTGGCGCTGGCCCGTATTCTGCGTACGGGCTCGCGACTACTGCTGCTGGATGAGATCTCGGAAGGTCTGGCGCCGGTGATTGTCCAGACCCTGGGCGAAGCCATTAAAGAACTCCGCCAGCGGGGCTACACCATTTTACTGGTCGAGCAGAACTTCCATTTTTCATCCGCTTTGTCGGACCGGCTGCTGTTCATGGAAAGCGGCCGCATCATAGAAACCCTCAACCCGGACGAGCTTGACGATAACACCGACAGAGTCATCAGGATGCTCAGCGTCTGACGTCATTACAAACATAAAAATCATGCTCACAAGGTAAGGCTATGGACATATTCGGGGTGCCTTCGCAGGCGCTCATGGCACAGTTGATGATTGGCCTGGTAAACGGCAGTTTCTATGCCGTCCTGAGCCTGGGCCTCGCCATTATTTTCGGCATGCTGCACGTCATCAACTTCACCCATGGCGCCATGTTTATGCTCGGTGCACTGCTCAGCTGGGCAGGGCTGTATTACTTTAACCTCAACTATTGGGTCATGCTGTTGCTCGCCCCCGTGGTTGTTGGGGTGTTCGGCATTGTGCTTGAGCGCCTTTTTTTAAGGCGGATCTACAAACTCGACTATCTGTATGGCCTGTTGCTGACGCTGGGCCTGACCCTCGTTATCGAGGGGGTCGTGCGTTCCATCTTTGGCGTCTCCGGCAAACCCTATGGGCCTGCGCCCATCTCGGGAGTTACAGACCTGGGTTTCCTGATCATCCCCAACTACCGTCTCTGGGTTATCGCCGCCTCTCTCACCGCGTGTGTTCTCACCTGGTACGGAATCGAGCGGACCCGGCTGGGCGGTTACCTGAGAGCGGCAACCGAAAACCCGAAGCTGGTAGAGACGTTCGGTATAAATGTGCCTGTTCTGATAAGCCTGACCTTCGGGTTCGGAGTTGCGCTGGCAGCCTTTGCCGGGGTTCTGGCTGCACCAATCATGCAGGTCTCCGCGCTCACAGGCCAAACCATGATCGTCATTGTGTTCGCGGTCGTGGTTATCGGTGGAATGGGGTCGATCGCCGGCACAATCGTCACAGGCGTCGCGCTAGGCCTGGTGGAAGCGCTCACCAAGGTTTATTACCCGCCAGCCTCATCCATGGTGATGTTTCTGGTGATGGTGCTGGTTCTGCTTGTCCGGCCGAACGGCCTGTTTGGAGGTAAGGAATGATGAGCCGCCGTTATGCGAACCTCCGCCGGTTATCCTACGGGGTTCTGCTGTTGGCCATGCTGGCCGCACCCTGGGCCGGGCTCTACCCGGTACTGGGCATCAAGATTCTGTGCTACGCACTGTTCGCCTGTGCCTTTCATCTGCTCCTTGGCTATACCGGACTCGCGTCGCTGGGACATGCTGCGTTTCTTGGGGTCGGTGGCTATATGGCCGGCTATGGAATCAAGGCCTGGTCGCTATCTCCGGAACTGGCCCTGCTCACCGGCCTCGGCATTGGCGCATTGATGGGCCTCGTAATGGGTTACTTGTCGATACGCCGCTCCGGAATTTACTTCACTATGATCACCCTGGCCCTGGCACAACTGGTCTATTTTCTCTGTGTGCAGATGCCCCAGACAGGTGGTGAAGACGGTCTGCAAGGAATCAGCCGCGGCATTCTGTTCGGCATTATTGACCTGCAAAACGACATGAACATGTACTACGCCACGCTGGCGATCGGCCTGATTGCGTTTCTGTTTATTGCAAGAGTGGTGCGCTCGCCGTTCGGCCAGTCGATGATTGCTATCAAGGACAACCAGGCCCGGGCCATTTCCCTCGGTTATCACCCCGACCGCTATAAGCTGCTGGTCTTTACCTTATCGGCATCCCTTACTGGCCTGGCCGGCGCACTCAAGGCGATTGGCCTTGGCTTCGTCACGCTGTCTGACGTGCACTGGATGACTTCGGGCCATGCTCTGCTGATGACGCTCGTGGGCGGGCTGGGCACGCTTTCCGGCCCTGTGGTGGGTGCCGTGGTACTGGTCGCCCTTGAGAACAAGATTGGCCAGCTGGGCGTGATGCTGTCGCAGCTCACGGGTATCAACTGGTTTGCGACACTGGGTGAGTCCGTGATCATGGTCATGGGTATAGTGTTTGTGGTCTGTGTCCTCACTTTCCGGCGGGGCATTATGGGCGAGCTTGACGCATTCGTCCGACGCGTTTTAACCCCCACTTCAACCAGGAGTTCCAAACATGACGACGAGTAATTCCGGCGCACTCAACCAGTTCTGGCCACCCCAGCTCTCGAAGGCCTTGCGACCGCCGAGCACGACTCTGTGGGACAATCTGGTCACCAGCGCCCGGCGCTACCCTGACAAGGCGGCACTGCGCTTTTTCGACAGCACCCTCAGCTACCGCCGCCTTCAGCAACAGTGCGAAACGCTGGCCGGCTGGCTGAGCGACGCCGGTATCACCCCCGGGGACCGGGTGTTAGTCATGATGCAGAACTGCCCGCAACTGGTGATCGCACACTACGCCATCATGCGGGCGAACGCGGTTGTCGTACCCATCAATCCGATGAGCAGAACCTCGGAACTGAGCCATTACATTCGCGACACGGGCGCCCGGGTCGCCATATGCTCCGCCGAGCTGGCCCGCGAGCTGGCTGGCGCAAATAACGCAATGTCCGGAGAGAGCCGGCTTCAGAAACTGCTGGTGACCTCTTACGCGGATACTTTCAACGATATGCATGCCGATGAATTGCCGGTGCCTGAGGAATGGCGAAGCTGGCTTTATGATCATCAGCTCCCCGATGGCGGACATGCTACCGTCACGCCCTGGCTTGAAGCCATGGATAGCCAGCTGCCACCGCCGGAACTGATCAATGATCCCGACGTGACCTGCCTGCTCCCCTATACCAGCGGGACCACCGGCGCTCCGAAAGGCTGTATTCATCCGCATTCCTCCATCATGCACAACTCCGTGGCTATCTGGCACTGGATCAACGGTGATCCCGAAAGTCTGATGCTGGCCGTACTGCCGTTGTTCCACATCACCGGTCTGGTATGTGTGATGCACGGGACAATTTTTGGCGGAGCGACGCTGGTCATCATGCCCCGCTGGGATCGGGATCTGGCCAGCCATCTGATCGAGAAAACGGGCATCAGCCACTGGCTTTGCATCCCCACGATGGTGGTCGATCTGCTCGCGTCCCCCAACCTGCATAACTATGATCTGTCCGGGCTTGCTTTTGTCGGTGGTGGCGGCGCCGCCATGCCCGAAGCGGTTGCGGAGAAATTAAAGGCGGCTTACGGACTGGAGTTTGTCGAGGGATACGGACTCACTGAAACCTCGGGACCGACCCATATGAATCCCCTGCACCGCCCCAAGCTTCAATGCCTGGGAATTCCATTTATGAGTACCGATGTGATCCTTTTGGACCCCGCCACCCGCAAGGAATGCGGGGAAGGTGAACCCGGTGAAATCGCGATCAGCGGCCCCCAGGTTTTTCAGGGCTACTGGAACAACGATGCTGCGACCAACGAAAGTTTTGTGTCGATCCGCGGGAAGAAATACTTTCTCACCGGCGATATGGGCCGCCGGGACGAAGATGGCTACTTTTATATTACCGACCGTATCAAACGCATGATTAATGTGTCCGGCTACAAAGTCTGGCCGGCGGAAGTGGAAAGCCTGCTGTTCAGTCATCCTGATATCCAGGAGGCCTGCGTTGTTGCCAGCAAAGACGACTATCGTGGAGAAACCGTGCGTGCTGTGGTCGTACGTCGTCCGTCCAGTTCCGGACTGGACGCCGACTCCCTGATAGAATGGTGCCGTAAACACATGGCCGCATATAAGGTGCCGCGGATTGTCGACTTTGTAGAAGCGCTTCCGAAAAATGGCAGCGGCAAGATAATGTGGCGGAAAGTACAGGATCCATGAAGAACTCTGACAACCAACGTACTCGCAATGGACTACGCCATGCTGCTGGTCATGGCGTACCTCTGTATCTGGGCGAGAGCATTGCCAGCGACCTCCAGGAGGTCGGCGAGCGCACCGATGGCGGCACC
>JAJUHY010000149.1 GCA_029265735.1 Marinobacter segnicrescens
CAACGTCGACCGGCACCGGCACATTCGTGCTGGCCTGGAATCCCTGGCGACGGAGGTTGGTGAACTGGAGGTATCTCCGGTTTATGAAAGCGAGGCTGTGGGGTTTGACGGCTCGCCATTCTTCAATCTGGTGGTCGGCGTGTATACCTGCAAGTCGGTGGCCGAGCTGAGTCGCTGCCTGAAAGCCATTGAGCTGGCGAATGGCCGTCGCCCGGATGCGCGGCGCTTCAGTCCGCGAACCCTTGATCTGGATATTCTGACCTATGGTGAGCTGGACCATGGCACGGACGGGGTGGAAATTCCCCGTCCGGAGATTCTTTATAACGCGTTTGTGCTTCGCCCGCTGGCGGAGCTGGCAGGTGACGACCGTCATCCGGTGAACGGTCGTACCTACCGCGAACTCTGGGCTACGTACGATCGGGACCAGAAGCTCTGGCCCGCCGATTTTCAATGGCCCGGACTGCCCTCGGGGGCCTGAGAGCTATTCACCCCGGAACAGCTGCATCAACCCTGCGGTGGAGCTGTCTACGTCCTCGTTGTGAACACCCTCCGTCAGTTGCTGAAGAATGGGCTTGCCCAGCTGCTTGCCCAGCTCCACGCCCCACTGATCAAATGAGTTGAGATTCCAGATCACGCCCTGCACGAACGTCCGGTGCTCATACAGCGCGACGAGTGCGCCCAGTACTTCCGGCGTCGCCTTTTCAAAGGTCAGGGTGTTGGAGGGTTTGTTGCCTGGAATTACCTTGTGTGGTGCAAGCCGGTCTACCTCTTCCTGGGGCAGCCCCTGAGCGGTCAGTTCTGCCCAGGCCTCTTCTTCGGTCTTGCCCTGCATCAGAGCCTGGCTCTGGGCCAGGCAGTTGGCAAACAGCGTAGCATGGTGGTTGGCCACCGGGTTATGGCTCTGTAGCGGGATAATAAAATCCGCCGGCGACAACACTGTACCCTGGTGCAGCAGCTGGTGATACGCATGCTGTCCGTTGGCACCGACACCTCCCCAGATAACGGGGCCGGTGGCGTAGTCCACGGGCTTACCGTCACGGTCGACCTGCTTGCCGTTACTTTCCATATCCAGTTGCTGGAGGTGTGCCGGCAGCTCTTTCAGATATTCGTCGTAGGTGAGAATGGCGTGGGTGTCCGCATTCCAGAAGTTCACGTACCAGATGCCCAGCAGCGCCATTACCACAGGCATGTTTTCCTGCAGGGGCGCATCCCGGAAATGCTCGTCCATGGCTCGGGCGCCATCGAGAATGCGACGGAAATTATCCATCCCCAGAGTCAGGGCGATGGGTAAGCCGATGGCGGACCAGAGTGAGTAGCGTCCACCAACCCAGTCCCACATGGGAAATACTGCGTCTTCGGCGATACCAAAGTCATGGGCGGCGGCCGCGTTGGCGGTTACCGCAACAAAATGACGGGCGAGATCGTCGTCGGTAACGCCGGCGTCTTTCAGCCACTGCCGGGCCAGCTTGCTGTTCTCCAGGGTTTCCTGGGTGCCGAAGGACTTGGACTGGATCAGGAACAGCGTGGTTTCCGGCTTGACGATTTTCAGCACTTCGCTGATATCCGTGCCGTCTATGTTGGCAACGTAATGGCAGCGCACTCCGTTGCGGGTAAAAGGCCGAAGTGCTTCGGTCATCATGCGGGGGCCGAGGTAGGAGCCCCCGATACCAATGGAAACCACATCGGTCAGGGAGTCGCCCTGATAGCCGGTGCGTGCGCCGCTGTGCACTTGCTCGACAAACGCTTCCATGCGTTTCAGGGTGGCCTGGACTTCCGGCACGATGTTGACGCCATCCACCCGAATGTCCTGCTCCGGGCTGGCCCGCAGCGCGATATGCAGGGCGGGGCGCTGCTCGGTGTTGTTGATCGGCCGCCCGCTGAACATGGCGTCTCTTACGGCGCACAGGTCACGGACTTCCGCCAGCGCGGTCAGCAGGCCCAGAGTCGAGCGGTCGATGCGGTTTTTCGAGTAATCCAGATGCAGCCCGGCTGCTGACAGGGAAAAACGATGGAAGCGTTCCGGGTCGTCCCGGAACAGCGTTCGCATATGAACACCAGCCAGTTGCGACTGGTGTTTACTCAGAGCCTGCCATTCCGGGGTCTGTGTCAGAGGGGAACGTACCTGTACCATTTAGCATCCTTTCTTTCTCGGGGGTTAGCGTTCGATCGACAGATTGTCGATCAGACGGGTTGTTCCCAGGAATGCCGCTGCCAGTATGGTGATCTGGCGGTCTCCGGGTGACGCGGGTTTCAGGGTAAGGCTGTTAACGATGTTGAAGTAGTCTGGTCGAAAGCCTTCAGACGTCAGTATTTCCCGGGCGGCGGCTTCAAGCCCTGCAAAATCATCGCTGCCGGCCGTCAGTGCGTCGCCGGTTCTGGACAGTACCCGATACAGCGCGGGTGCCTGCTGGCGCTCGGCTTCTGTCAGGTAGCCGTTACGGGAACTCATGGCCAGGCCGTCTTCTTCGCGAACCGTAGGCATGCCAATGACATCCACCGGCAGGAACAGATCGCGGACCATTTTGCGAATGACCGCAAGCTGCTGAAAATCCTTCTCGCCGAATACTGCGATGTCCGGTTGCACCATGTTGAACAGCATGGCGACCACAGTAGCAACGCCTTCAAAATGTCCTGGCCGGCTGGCGCCACAGTGGCCATCGCTCACTTCCGGCACGACAATCCGGGTCTGGTGGGCCAGGCCGTCGGGATAGACTTCGCTCACCGGAGGTGCAAACAACAGGGTATTGCCCTCGGCGCCCAGCTTGCGCTGGTCATCGGTCAGGGTGCGGGGATAGCTGTCCAGATCTTCTCCAGCGCCGAACTGCATGGGGTTGACGAAAATACTGGTAACCACCACATCTGCAGCCTCAAGGGCCCGCCGTACCAGGGCCAGGTGGCCGTCGTGGAGGCTGCCCATGGTGGGCACCAGGCCGACCCGTTTGCCCTGATCACGGTAACTGCGGACGATGGCCCGCAGTTCCTTCAAAGTATGTACGGTACGCATTACTTGAACGTATGCTCCTCGCCGGGGAAGGTGCGGTTACGGACGGCTTCGACATACGCCTTTATTGCACCAGGAATGCTGCCGCTTTCAGCCAGGAAGTTTTTGACGAATTTTGCCTTGCGGCCTTCCGGGATACCAAGCATGTCGTGGAGCACCAGCACCTGGCCGTCGGTGTCCTTGCCGGCACCGATGCCGATCACCGGCGCATCGACCGCCTTGGTAATACGGGTCGCCAGGGGAGCAGGCACGCACTCCAGCAAAATGACGTCGGCACCGGCGGCCACCAGGCTGCTGGCGTGCTCGACCATCTGGTCGGCCTGCTCTTCACCGCGGCCCTGCACCTTGTAGCCACCAAACTTGTTGACGAACTGAGGGGTCAGTCCCAGGTGAGCGCAAACCGGTACGCCACGCTCGCTGAGGGCGCTGATGGTGTCACGCATCCAGTCGGTGCCTTCCAGCTTGACCATATGGGCGCCAGCGCGCATGAGTTCAGCGGCGTTATTCAGCGCGTCGGGGAGCGTACCGTAGGTCATGAACGGCATGTCGGCCATGATCAACGAACCACGGTTGCCTGCTGCAACACAACTGACGTGGTAGCAGATATCTTCGAGGGTGACCGGCAAAGTGCTGTCGTTACCCTGCAACACCATGCCAAGAGAGTCGCCAATAAGCAGGACATCTACGCCGGCTTCGCTGAGAACCTGGGCAAATGCGGCGTCATAGGCCGTAAGAGCGGCGAATGCTTCGCCCCGTGCCTTGTAGTCCCGAAGGGTGTTGATGGTTATCGCCATAACAGTGATGCCTTTGCTGTGAGAGTCAAACCGGAGCAGCAATAAAACGGCAATTCGCTGATCCGACCCGCAGGATCAGTCAAGGTTAATGCCGGTGGGGCAGTGTGGCAAGACCGGTTGATTCGGAAGGTTCAAGTCGTTCCAGACCGTTATCATTGCAATCTGCAAGCAGGTCCTTGCACGCACGCTGGTCTGGAAGCCGGATCCCGGCATCAATTTCCAGCATGGGGCGGAGCACGAAATCCCGTTCTGCGAGGCCCGGGTGGGGCACTGTCAGGCGCTCCGTGGCTATGGTCTGGTCACCGTACAGCAGCAGATCGAGGTCCAGGGTGCGTTCGCCCCAGTGACGCAGGCGAACTCTGCCGTGAGCTTGTTCCAGTCGTTGCAGGTGGTCGAGCAGAAGGTGGGGGTCCAGCGCGGTTTCCAGCAGCACGACACCGTTGATGAAGTCCGGCTGGTCCTGTGGTCCCATGGGGCGGCTGCGATAGAAAGAGGACTGATGGAGCAGGGTGGTGTCGGGCAAGGTTGCCAGCCCGGCAACCGCCCGGGCAAGCTGCTCCAATGGATTGTCCAGATTGCTGCCCAGGCCGATCCAGGCGTGTACCCGCTTACTCATGGGTTGCTGTGCCTGCCCGCTGGGTGACCGGCTGGCTTGCGACGCCGCCGGCGTTTGCGCGGGCCTTGCTGGCCAAGCTCCGTCAGCATGTGTTCCCGGCCGCGGTCGTCGGCTTCCTGGAAATCCGTCCACCATCGGCCCAGACCGGGCTCGATCTCACCCGCCATCTCACGAACCAGCAGAAAGTCATAAGCGGCCCGAAAGCGGGGGTGTTCCATGATGGCATAGGCGCGCTTGCCTTGCCGGCGTGGCAGCCGGACTTGCATCTCCCAGATCTCCTTCATGGGTCCGGAGAAGCGTTTCGGAATAGACGTGGCCTGGATCTGGCGACCGATAACCTTGCCGATTGACTGATGCAGAGCCTGCTGTAGCGGCTCACCATTGTCCTGGCGCCGTTGCCATTCTGCCTGCAGCGCTGGCCAGAGCAGGGCAGCGTACATGAAGTAGGGGGTCACTGACTTGCCCTGGCGAATGCGCGCGTCTGTGTTCTGCAGGGCCTTTACGATGAGTTCATCCGACTGGCCGTCGGCGATGGTCTTCATTGTGGCCGGGAACAGGGGCTCCAGCAGGCCGTACTGTTTCGCCAGGTGCCAGGTGGCTTCACCATGGCCGGCGGAAAACAGTTTCAGCACTTCCTCAAAAAGTCGCGCAGGCGGAATGTGAGCCAGCAGGGGCGCCAGTTTCCGAATCGGAGCCTCGGTGGCAGGTTCGATGGTAAATCCGAGCTTGGCGGCAAACCGGACCGCCCGCAGCATGCGCACCGGGTCTTCACGGTAGCGGGTTTCAGGGTCGCCAATCAGTCGCAGCTGGCGCTTCTGAAGATCTTCCACGCCACCGGCGTAATCGATAACGGTGAAGTCACGGATGCAGTAGTACAGCGCATTGACGGTAAAATCCCGGCGCAGGGCGTCTTCTTCCTGACTGCCGTAGACGTTGTC
>JAJUHY010000115.1 GCA_029265735.1 Marinobacter segnicrescens
CTTGTTGTCCTCTTCGGCCTTTGCGGTGAGCATGATGATGGGAATTTCCGATGTGGCTTCGTCCTTTTTAAGGCGCCGGGCCAGTTCGACGCCGCTGGTGCCCGGAAGCATCCAGTCCAGCAGTACCAGGTCGGGCTTGCGGTCGACGATCAGGGAGTGGGCTTCCCTGGCATCCGCTGCCTCCAGGTAGTTGTAATCCGCCATTTCAAGGGCGACGGCTATCATCTCGCGGATGGGAGCCTCATCGTCAACGATCAGAACGGTTTTGGACATGACACTTGTACCTGTGTTCCTGTGTTTGTTACTGCCTCATTACAGCGGGGAACTGTTACAAGTTTATGACATCGCACCGGACTGTTCGAATTGTGAGCTTACGGTTGGTCTTTTATGGACGACAGTAAGCTTCCGATTGTTGTGACGACAGCGTTCCTTTAGAAGAGCTTATCCAGCGCCAGCCCGGCAAATACCACAAAGCCGGCCCAGTTATTGTTCAGGAAGGCCTCAAAGCATCCTTCCCGACTGCGATTACGGGCCAGGTACTGATGCCAGATAAACAGGGCGGCCATGGCCGCGACCCCCAGATACCAGAAGAAGCCCAGTTCCGCCTGAGTCCCAACCATGATCAGGGTAATCACCACCAGTGCCTGCAAGACGCCAATGATCAGGCGGTCGGCATCACCGAACAGGATGGCCGTGGACTTGACCCCGATCTTCAGATCATCGTCCCGGTCAACCATGGCGTACAGGGTGTCGTAGGCCACGGTCCAGAGCACGTTAGCAGTGAACAGCAGCCAGGTCAGTTTGCTGAGTTCGCCGGCTTCCGCCGCCCAGGCCATGGGTATGGCCCAGGAAAAGGCCGCGCCGAGAAACAGTTGTGGCAGATGGGTATAGCGCTTCATGAACGGATAGATGAAGGCCAGCGCCAGGCCGCCAAATGAGAGATAGAACGTCAGGGTGTTGGTGAACAGCACCACCAGCAGAAACGAGACCAGCACCAGAGCCAGAAACAGGATGACGGCTTCCCGGGCCTCGATCCGGCCAGCGGTCAGGGGGCGTTCGCGGGTGCGTTTGACGTGGCGGTCCACTTTGCGGTCGGCAAAGTCGTTGATGGCGCAGCCGGCGGCCCGCATCAGGAACACGCCGAGGGTAAAGACAATCAGGTTGCTGATGGATGGCATTACCCCGTCGGCGGCCAGCCAGAGTGCCCACCAGGTGGGCCAGAGCAGGAGCAGAGAGCCGATGGGGCGATCGATACGCAGCAGGCGGGCATAGTCCGTCAGGCGCTCACGCAGGCTGGGGGAAAGGGCGGCCATCGTCATCTGGCAAACTACTCCGTAGGTGGTGAATCTGCGGGGCAGTGTACCATTATCCGATCAAATGGTTTAACCGCCTACAGCGGCTGGTCAAGCAGCGGGGGCAGGAAGTATTCACCCACCAGCAGGCCCCGATCGCCGTTGGCAAAGACCGAGCGGCGAGCGTATCGCGGCTGGCTCCCGGTGACCGAATGGCACAGGCCGGCCTGCAGCGGTCCCCGTGACCAGTCCCGGCGGCTGAACAGCCAGGCTCCCAGGGGAATGCGGCCGAGATGGCGCAAGCGGCGTCCCGGACCGTCCAGTACCGCAAGGGGGATGATGGTACGCGCCAGTACCCAGGGCTGGCCGTCGCCACAGAGGCGGACCTCCCGTACCCAGGCCTGCTGGCGGAGGGGAATGCCAAGGGTCAGCGCTTCCTCCACGGTGGGCATCAGAAACCCTTCGCTGGCGACTTCCACATGAAAGCTGTGGCGGCAGCGCAGTTGCAGGTGACGGGTAAGGGAGCCCTCGGCCTGCAGCCAAAAAGTTGCAGTGCCCCGCAGGCCGGGCTGTTGCAGGCATGCCTGGCGGAAAGAGTCGTACCAGCGGGTCGCTGGCACGATGGAGCGGTTCGGGGCAGATAGCGGAGTCAGGTCAGCGGTTTTTTTCAAGCCTCTGTCAGTACCCGCTTCAGAGTCCTTTGACGGCATAGATACCCGGAGCGTTGCGCCAGTAACCCTTGTAATCCATTCCGAAGCCAAACAGAAAGCGGTCTTCCACTTCGAGCCCGGTAAAGTCCGCTTTCAGGTCAGGGCGGGCCTTGCGGTCGTGCTGTTTATCCACCAGAACTGCGGTCAGCACCTGGCTGGCGCCCTGGGTCCGGCAATAGTCGGCGATGGCATCCAGGGTGGTGCCTTCATCCAGGATGTCGTCGACGATCAGAACCGTACGGCCGTTCATATCGACGTCCGGGCGCAGCTTCCACTCGAGAATGCCCCCGGTGGTCTCCTGGCGATAACGGGTCGCGTGCAGATACTCCGCCTGTACCGGGAACTTCAGTCGGGGCAGCAGCTGACCCGTAAGGATCAGGCCGCCATTCATCGCGCAGAGCAGCAGCGGGTTGCTGTCTTTCAGGGCGTCGGTAATCTGCGTAGCCATGGTATCAATGGCTGCATAGACCTGGGCTTCTGGCACCAGGCAATCGGCTTCTGCCATCACCCGTTTCAGCTCGTCGACGGTGTCGGTCATAGTCGTCGGTCCTGTCGTAAAACGCGCAAGTATAGCGAAATCGGCGGCGGTAGGGGAGCTCGGTCACGGGCCGTGGGATACGCAATAACCGGAAGAACCCTGCTGACAACTCTGTTAACTGGAACGGTATTCCTTTGGCGCCCTGCTGTGGTTGCGTATCATGGGCGCTGATCTGATCACCGGCAGAATGCCCGGCCTGGACAGCATAGCAAGCAGGAGCAAAAGGCGTGAAGAAATGGCAGTGCGTAGTGTGTGGTTTTATTTATGACGAGGCCGAAGGCTGGCCGGAGGATGGCATACCGCCAGGAACCCCATGGGACGATGTGCCTGAAGACTGGGAGTGCCCGGATTGCGGTGTGGGTAAGGAAGATTTTGAGATGATCGAGATTGGTTAAGGGAGAGTGGAACGTGAGCGATAGCGCACCTGTTGTAATCATCGGCAGCGGACTGGCCGGATACACCCTGGCGAAAGAAATCCGGAAACGGGACCGGGAACTGCCTCTGATGATGATTACCGCAGACGATGGTGTTAGCTATTCCAAGCCGCTGCTATCGACGGGCTTCACCAAGGGCAAGGAAGCTGACGAACTGGCCCAGGCGGATGCCGGTGCCATGGCTGAGCAGCTGATCCTGGATATCCGCACCCATACCCGGGTCACCGGTATCGACCCGGATGCCCATGAGGTGCTGATCGGGGCAGAGCGCCTTCGTTATCAGCAGTTGGTGCTGGCCTGTGGCGCTGACATCATTCGGTTGCCGGAAGCCATCAGTGCCTGTCCCCGGGTATTTTCCATCAATGATCTGGAAGATTACCGGCAGTTCCGGCGCGGGCTCGCCCAGGGTCGTCGCGTGATTTTGCTTGGGGCTGGCCTGATTGGCTGTGAATACGCCAACGATCTGCGCAACGGCGGCTATGATGTAACCGTAGTGGCGCCATCTGATCAGGTCATGCCGGGGCTGCTGCCGCCAGCGGCGGCCGCAGCCGTGCAGAGCGCCCTGGAAGCCGAGGGCGTTACCTTCCATCTGGGCGTTGGCGCAGAGGCCGTAACCGAGGATGGCACCGCGGTTCAGGTGCGCCTTGAGGACGGCGCTATCCTGCAGGGAGATATCGTCATATCTGCGGTCGGGCTGCGTCCCCGGACCCGATTGGCCGCCAGCGCGGGCCTGGAAGTTCGGCGGGGTATTGTTACTGACCAGTTGCTGGCCACCAGCACAGCAGACATCTATGCCCTCGGCGACTGCGCTGAAGTGGAAGGTCATGTACTGATGTATGTGATGCCGCTGATGGCGGCCGCCCGGGCACTGGCGGCCACTCTGACCGGGACGCCCACGGCGGTGAGCTGGGGTGCCATGCCAGTGATGGTGAAAACGCCCTGCTGCCCGGTAGCTGCGCTTCCGCCAGTACCGGTGGACGGCGGCCAGTGGGAGGTGGAACAGGATGGCGTCAACGTGTGCGCCCTGTACCGTGACAGCAGCGGAACCCTGCTCGGCTTTGCCCTCACCGGCGACCGGGTGATTGAGAAACAGGCCCTCGCGAAAGAGGTGCCGCCGTTGCTGCCGCTGATACCTGGAGAGTAAGGATGCTTGCACCGGCTATCGCGATCCGGTAGAAATTACCGGCTCGTAATTCAGGGCCAGCCGCATTCCCTATGGGTTTGCGGGCGGTCAGATGGCTGGCGCAGTCGGCGTAACGATTATTCTCAGGAGCATGCATGCTGGACGTTACCAGAGAACTGGTTGAATTAATGGACCTTGCGCCCATCGGCGACGACCATTTTCAGGGTCGGAGTGAGGATCTGGGTTTCCCCAATCTGTTTGGCGGCCACGTGCTGGGCCAGGCGCTGATGGCAGCCACGCGCACCGTCGAGGGGCGCAGACCCCATTCCATGCACGCCTATTTCCTGCGGCCGGGCAATGCTCAGGCACCCATCGACTATGAAGTTCAGAGGGTCAGGGACGGCGGCAGCTTTTCGGTGCGCCGGGTCATCTGCCGGCAGGATGGCAAGGAGATCCTGACGGGTTCGGTCTCGTTCCAGATCGAAGAAGACGGGTTCGAGCACCAGATTCCCATGCCTGACGCGCCGGACCCGCTGACCCTGAAGACAGAGCAGGAGCTTAACAGGGAACTGCTGAGCCAGGTTCCGGAGAAGTTCCATAGCCAGCTGACCCGTGATCGCCCTATCGAGATCCGCCCGGTAGACCCGCTCAATCCATTGAACCCGGATAAGCGTCCGCCCCTCAAGCAGAGCTGGTTCCGGGCTCAGGGTGAGCTGCCGGATGACCCGGTGCTGCATTGCTGTCTGTTGGCCTATGCCTCCGATTTCGCGTTTCTGGGAACCTCCCTTAACCCTCATGGTGTCACCTTTATGACCCCTGCCATGCAGGTGGCCAGCCTGGACCACGCCATCTGGTTCCACCGGGACCTGCGCATGGACGACTGGTTGCTGTACGACAAGGACAGTCCCAGCGCGGCGGGCGGCCGGGGCTTTAACCGGGGCAATATCTTTAACCGGGATGGGGTTCTGGTGGCCTCGACGGTGCAGGAGGCCCTGATCCGCCATCGCAAGCGGACCTGACGGGCATCAGTGGCAAAGCTGTGACTTCAACGCCTGGGGTGAGTCCCGAAGCGGGTCTGGGGACGTAAGCTGCTGATCAGGTCCGCCAGTGGTTTGGGGCGGGCCAGCACGTACCCCTGGATCATGTCACAGCCCATTTCCCGCAGTAGCCTGGTGGTGTCCCCATCTTCCACCCCTTCGGCGACGACCTGATAACCCAGGCTGTGACACATGTCGATGGTGGTCTTGACGATAATCCGGTCGTCAGTATGGCTGCGCAGGTCGGTAATCAGCGACCGGTCGATCTTCACTTCACAGGCCGGCAGACGCTTGAGATAGGATAGCGATGAGTAACCGGCGCCAAAGTCATCGATGGCCAGTGGAATGCCGGCCTTGTCCAGAGACCGCAAGGTGCGCAGGGAGTTTTCAGGGTCCTGCATCATGGAAGTCTCCGTGACTTCCAGGATGAGCCGCCCCCGGTGTTGGTGGTGGCTGGTCATCAGACGCTGGACGAACACTGGAAAATCCTGTTCCCGCAGGTTATTGGGTGAGACATTGACCGAAACGGTCAGGTCCAGCCCCTCCGCCATCAGGATGTCACGGGCCTTCAGTGCGCTTTCCATTACCCAGCGGGTCAGGGGACGCATAAGGCCACTCTGTTCGGCAACAGCGACCAGTCGGTCTGCCGGCACGCTTTCCTGTCGCGCCGGCCAGCGAATCAGCGCTTCCACACCAACGATGTTTCCACTTTTCAGGCATTGTTTTGGCTGGTACCAGAGGGCAAGCTGGTCGCCTTCCAGTGCCTGTCGCAATTCGGTAACCAGAGTCAGGCGCTCCGGACTGTAGGGGTCCCGGGCCGGGTCGTAGTAACCCAGTCCCTTTTCACGGGCCTCCGGGCTCTCCTGGGCCACGTAGGCCTGGCGAACCAGGTTGTTCAGGTCCTTGCCGTGGTCCGGATACAGGGCCACGCCGACATGGCATTCCATGGGTATCTGCATACCGAGATAATCAATGGGCTCCCGCAGCGCTTCCAGGGTCCGGGCTTTCTGACCGGAACTGGTGCGGGTGTGGTCCAGATTCAATAATACGGCGAATGTTGAGGGTTCCAGGGTTGCCAGGCCGTCCCGCTTCATGGGGCCCACCGGTGTGATGCCCGGCAGTTGCATGGCGATCTGGTGCAGGCGCAGGGTGATCAGCTCCAGCAGCCGGTCCGAGTTGCGATGGCCCAGGGTTTTGGTGACGGCGGCCAGACTCTCGATACGTACTACGCACACCGCCCAGCGCTGATGCCGGCCAAGGCTGAGTTTTTCGCTGGCGTTGAGCTCAAAG
>JAJUHY010000061.1 GCA_029265735.1 Marinobacter segnicrescens
ACTCCGGGTCAGGTCAGTGCAGGGCTGCCCCAAAGATTACCGCAACTGTCACCGGAATGCCGAGATAACCCGCAGACCATAGCGGAACCCGGTGCGCTCAGGGGCCAGCTCAATGGACGGGGTGAACCTGTTTCCGGTGAATCGGACACCTGATCGGTTACTAATTGTACGGATGCCTTGAGGCGAGGCTGTGTCCGTCGTACAGTGGAGGCCGATGTCGTTTCTGCGTGGTCCCGGCTTCCTCCAATGAATTCTTCTGCAACTCCTGGTCAGCGGTTAAAAGCGGCTGATCTGGCGAACCCTCTGTACTACCTGGAAAACATGGAAACCGTGGTGAACTGGGTTCGTCATCACCATGGTGACCTGCTGCAGGCTGACGAGCGCCGGCGTTTGGACGACTTTGCGGATCTCTCGGTGGCCGCCCGTGCCCTGCTGACGCGGATGGTCATGCGCAGTGGGGATCTGTTCCGGGTGGACAAGCTGCGCTATCCCGAGCTGCCAGCCCCTGAGCCTGTGGCCATGGCTGAGTTGCAGGCGACGGCCTGGGCGCAGTCTGTCCAGACCATTCATCTGGACGAACTGTTCCGGCTGTTTACCCTGGCTGAGCTGCGTCCGGCGCTGGCGGATCTGCTGACGGAACTGGGCCATTCACCGGGCCTCTCCAAGGGCCAGATGAAAGTGTTGCTGGCGGATCATCTGGATCAGGTTGACCTTGCGCACTGGCTGCCAGCCCACGCCAACAACGTGATCCATATCGAGCCCATGCCCCTGTTCGACCGCATTCGCCTGATGTTTTTTGGCAACCTCCGTCAGAGCTGGTCGGATTTCGTGCTGGTGGAGCTGGGATATCAGCAGTATGAAGAGGTGAGCTTTGCACCCGAGTCCCGCGCATTTCAGTGCCGGGATGAGGTGGACTGTTATCTGGTGATGCATCAGTGCCGGGAACAGCTGGACCAGGGGCTGACCGCGGAGCAGGTATGGTCCCAAATACCTGCCGTGGCGGACAACGCCTGGCTCGCCAGTCGTCGGGATCGGCTGTTGCTGGAGCTGGGGCGCCAGGCGGAGCGTCAGGGTGATCAGGAGCTGGCACTGGCCGCGCTGGCGCAGAGCAATCACCGGGAAACCCGCCTCAGGCAGTTGCGGTTGCTGGAACGGATGAAGCGGTTTGACGAAGCCTGGGCCATCGCGGATCAGTGGCGCAATGAGGAACTCAGCGATGCCGAAGCCCAGGGCCTGACGCGGATTCTCAAGCGTCTGGCCCGCAAGCTTGGACATCCGCTTCCGTCGACAGTGGAGGCTGAACAGCCCGAGACCTTTCATCTGACGCTGCCGTTCACGGGAGTGCCGGTGGAACTGGCGGTGCAACAGCACCTCTGGCGCGACCATCAGCCGGTGTTCTACGTGGAAAACACCCTGATCAACGCCCTGTTCGGTCTGCTCTGCTGGGAGGTTATTTTTGCCCCCATTCCGGGCGCGTTTTTTCATCCTTTCCATACCGGCCCGGCGGACCTGACCCGGGAGGATTTTGTGCCCCGGCGCCAGGCCCTTCTGAAAGCCGCGCTGGCAAGACTGGAGGATGGCAGCTACTGGCAGGTCATTGAAGAGAATTTCCAGCGCAAGCAGGGATTGGCCAATCCCTTCGTCAACTGGCAGGCGATTAGCGAAGATCTGCTGAAGCTGGCTCTGACCTGCATCCCGGCCCGGCATCTCAAGGTGCTGTTTGGCCGGCTACTCAATAATCTGAAGGAGCACCGCAGCGGTTTTCCCGACCTGATCCGTTTTATGCCGGAAGCGACTGAGGATCAGCGCTATGAAATGATTGAAGTGAAAGGCCCCGGGGACCGGCTGCAGGACCACCAACGGCGCTGGCTGGAATTTTTTGCGGTGAAAGGCATTGCGGCGAGGGTATGTTACGTCACGTGGCAGGACAATACCGAGTCCGGTGAGCCTGAATGAAAGTTGCGGTTCGCACCCTGTGTGAGTTTGCTGCCCGCAAAGGTGACCTGGACTTTCGCTATACCCCCGCGCCCACCGCTGAGGAAGGCATCGCAGGGCATCAGGCTGTGCAGGGCCGGCGGAGTTTTGGCTATCAGAGTGAGTTTTTGCTCAGGGGCGAGTGCCGGGGACTGCAGCTTTCCGGCCGCGCCGATCTCTACAGTCCCCACAAGGGACTGCTGGAAGAGATCAAGACCCACCGCGGCGACCTGTCTCGCATCCGTGAACACCAGCGTGCGATGCACCGGGCCCAGCTCCGGGCCTACGGCGCGCTTCTGTGTCGGCAGGAAGGCCTCAGCAAGGTAACCCTGTCACTGGTGTACTACGACACCGGTCGGGACCGGGAGACCGCGGTCACCGAAACTGCTACTGCGGAAGAACTCTGGCAGGAGCTGGAGGCACTCTGCGGAGCCTATAAATACTGGGCGGAGCAAGAGGCCCATCACCGGGAGCGCCGGGATGAGCATCTGGCCGGGCTGCGCTTTCCTTTCGACGGGTTCCGTGCCGGTCAGCGGGCACTGGCCGAAACGGTCTATAAAAATTCCGTGTCGGGGCGGCGCCTGCTGCTGGAGGCCCCCACCGGTCTGGGCAAAACCCTGGGCACGCTGTTCCCGGCGCTGATGGCCCTGCCGGCTGGCAAGCAGGACCGGTTGTTCTACCTGACCTGTCGCAACACCGCCCGGCAGCTGGCAGTCTCCGCCGTGGACGTCTTGCGGGCGGCCCAGCCGGAACCGAACCACTGGCCCCTGCGTACCCTGGAGCTTGTTTCAAAAGATGACGCTTGCGAGCATCCCGACAAAGCCTGCCATGGCGAATCCTGCCCATTGGCCAAAGGCTTTTTCGATCGGTTGCCGGATGCCCGCGCCGAAGCGGTGCAGGTGCGCGAGCCCCTGACCCGGGAACGGTTGGTGACCATCGCCGCCGGGCACGATATCTGCCCCTATTTTCTCGCCCAGGAAATGGCCCGCTGGTGTGATCTGGTGATTGCTGATGTTAACCGGATGTTTGATCAGTCAGCCTTGCTCCATGCGCTGATACAGCAGAATCAGTGGAAGGCCAGCCTGCTGGTGGATGAGGCTCACAACCTGGTGGACCGGGCCCGGGGCATGTATTCGGTACGGCTGGATCAGAGGCGGCTGTTGCAGGTAAAGAAAACTGCGCCTCAGGCCCTGAAAAGCCCGCTGAACCGGGTGGCGCGGGCCTGGCAGGAGCTGGTGCGGGAGCAGGAAACAGCTGGCTCCGCACCGGTATTTATGGAAACACTGCCACACCGACTGCTCCCGGCCCTGCAGGGACTGATCTCTGCGCTGACGGACTATCTGGCAGATAACCCGCCAGATCTGGCCCTGCAGGAGCTGCTGTTCGAAAGCGTAGGTTTTGTGAAACTGGCGGAGGAGTTCGGTGACCATTCCCTGTGTGAATTCCATCGGCCCGGGCGGGGCAGGGCCAGCGTAGCTATTCAGAACCTGATCCCCGCGACTTTCCTGGCGCCCCGTTTTGCCAGCCTGAATTCCGTACTGATGTTTTCAGCTACGCTTTCACCGGGGGTTTATCACCGCGACCTGCTGGGACTTCCGGATGATACCTGCTTCACCGCGCTGCCCAGCCCCTTCGGTGCAGACCAGTTGCAGGTGCGGTTCACTCCGGATATCAGCACCCGCAAGCCGGACCGGGCTGCGTCCCTGGTGCCCATTGCCGGGCTGATCGCCCGCCAGTTCAGGGAGCGCCGGGGACACTATCTCGCTTTCTTCAGTAGTTTTGATTACATGGCTCAGGTGGCTGCAGTGCTGGCGGAACGCTGGCCGGAAATTCCCCAGCGTCGGCAGGTGCCGGGCATGGGACAGGAGGCCCGCCGGGAGTTTCTGGCAGGGTTCCAGGCGCCGGAGCCTGCGGTAGCGTTTGCGGTGTTAGGCGGCGTGTTCAGTGAGGGCATCGACCTGCCGGGCGACCAGCTGATCGGGGCCTTTGTGGCCACCCTCGGGTTACCGCCCTTTGACCCCTGGCATGAAATCCTGAAAGAGCGACTGGAAGCTCGTTTTGGCAGGGGCTACGACTACACCTACCGTATCCCGGGCCTGCAGAAGGTTGCCCAGGCTGCAGGACGGGTCATCCGCACGCCGGAGGATCAGGGCGTCATCTGGCTGATTGATGACCGCTTCCTGCAACCAATGAACCGCGCCTTGCTGCCGGGCTGGTGGTTTGAGCCGCAGCCATCAGCGGAGAACGGCCCGCCTGCGTCTTCTGGGTAATACTTTAGTCGCACTTTGGCTCAAAACAGGGAAACTCAGGTACAGTTCGCTCCGGAGAGGGCGGCGATGGCTTAGCCCTCGTTGTACCTGAAGTAGTACCTGGAGTTTTCATGGTTTCAGTATGTTGTCGAAACCTGGCCGCGCTGGTATTGATGCTGGGTTTCAGCCTGGCCCAGGCGGCTGGTCCCCCGGTCAAGCAGTCCTCATCGGGAATCTGCCACCCACCCGAAAGCGCCCACTACGAGCGAACCCGTAACTACACGGCTTTTCAGGACCTGCAGGCTTGCCTGGACGCTGGCGGTCGCCTCCCTGCGGGGCTTGTCCTCAGCCGTCTTGAGGCGAGTGACGGCTACAGCCGGTCCGAGTTTGGCCACGGCTGGTCGGACGACGACGGCGACTGCCAGGACAGTCGTGCCGAGGCACTTATCCAGACTTCCACAACCCCGGTGCGCTTTGCGGATGAAAACCGCTGCCGGGTGATCACCGGACGCTGGATTTCTCCCTTCACAGGAAACGTCCTGCAGAATGCCAGTGATATCGATATTGACCATGTGGTTCCCCTGGCCTGGGCCTGGGAGCGGGGTGCCAGCGCCTGGACCCGGTCGCAGCGGGAGCGGTTCGCTAACGACCCTGTGAACCTCTGGCCGGTGGAAGCCTACCTGAACCGCAGCAAGGGCTCCCGCGGACCCGACGAGTGGCTGCCACCAGCAGGCCGGTGCCAATATGTGGCGCGTTTCGTCCGGATTGTTAAGATCTACGATCTGCAGCCCGCACCCGGGGAGAATCAGCGCTTTCAGGAGCTGCTGGCAGAGTGTCGCGGCTAGATAAGGCTACCAGGCAGTACCGGTTTTCGAGGTTGCCACCACCCGGCCTGCCGCTATATCGTATCCACAAATAACAGGAAACAGCGGTCCTGATCCCGGGATCACCTGTTCTCTCCCTCAGCGCGGCTGAATGATAAAAACAAAGGAGAAAACCCATGCATGGCTTGATGATGCATCGCCCCCTGCTCATCTCCCAGATTCTGGAATTTGCCGCTGGCAACTACCCGGATCAGGAAATTGTATCCCGTACCACCGAAGGCGGCATTCACCGCTATACCTACCCGGAAATGGCGCAGCGCACACGCAAGCTCGCCAACGCCCTGAAAAAGCTGGGCGTTACGGAAGAAGACCGTATCGGCACGATTGCCTGGAACAACTACCGGCACCTGGAACTCTATTACGCCACTTCGGGCATGGGTGCCATCTGCCACACCATGAACCCGCGCCTGCCGGCGGACCAGCTGACCTACATCGTCAACCACGCCAAAGACCGCTTCATCTTTGTAGAGCTGACCTTCCTGCCGCTGCTGGAAAAACTCTACGAGCACTTCCCGGATGTGGAAGGGTTTGTGGTGATGACTGACGAAGCCAATATGCCGGAAACCACACTGCCGCGGGTGTACTGCTATGAAACCCTGCTGCGGGACGAGTCGGACCAGTTCGAGTGGCCGGAGTTTGACGAGAACACTGCGTCCTCGCTGTGCTACACCTCCGGCACCACTGGTAACCCCAAGGGTGTGCTCTACAGCCACCGCTCCAACGTGCTCCACGCGCTGTTTGTACTGAGTGTTTCCGGGATTCCCATTGATGAAAACTCGGTGATGCTGCCGGTTGTGCCCATGTTCCACGTTAATGCCTGGGGCGTGCCGTATTTCGGGCTGATCGCTGGTACCAAGCTGGTGTTCCCAGGCCCGGCCCTGGACGGGGAAAGTCTGTCGGAGCTGATTGAGGCCGAGCAAGTCACCGAGGCCTGGGGTGTGCCCACCGTCTGGCTGGGTCTGCTGGCCCACAAGCGGAAGACAGGCGAGGGCTTCAGTTCCCTCAAGCGCACCCTGATTGGCGGCTCGGCACTGCCCAGGTCCATGATTCAGGAATTCCGCGAGAAGTATAATGTGGAGGCCATCCAGGGCTGGGGCATGACCGAAATGAGCCCCCTCGGCACCGTTGCCACTATTCGCCCGAGCCAGCGTGGCGACTGGGACAAAGAACTGAAACTGCGTGGCACCCAGGGCAGGTTGATGTTCGGTGTTGAAATGAAGATCGTCGACGCAGAGGGCAATGATCTGCCCCACGATGGCGAGTCCCAGGGCGAACTGCTGGTGCGGGGCAATGCGGTGATCAGCGGTTATTACGAAAACGATGAAGCCACCCGCCAGGCTTTGGATAAGGACGGCTGGTTCCACACTGGGGACGTGTCAGTGATCTCACCGGACGGTTATATGGAAATCGTCGACCGGGTGAAGGACGTGATCAAATCCGGTGGCGAATGGATCAGCTCCATTGACCTTGAGAACGAAGCCATCGCGCATCCCAAGCTGGCGGAAGCCGCTGTAATTGGCGTGCGCCATGAGAAATGGCAGGAGCGGCCACTGCTGGTAGCGGTACCGGAGCAGGGCGTTGAGGTCACCAGGGAAGAAGTGCTTGAGTTCCTGGAGCAGCGGGTGGCCAAGTGGTGGCTGCCGGATGACGTGGTGTTTGTGGACGAGTTGCCCCACGGCGCTACCGGCAAACTGCAGAAAGCCAAACTGCGGGAGGATTTCAAGGACTACAAACTGCCCACGGAGTAACAGCAGGCGCTGTCAGCCGGGCTGATAAAGCAAAAAAAGCCGCCGGATATCCGACGGCTTTTTTATGACCGCAGGGTTATTTCATCTCAAACCCGCGCCTGGCCAGGAATTCCCGCATATGGGCCCGCAGCTTGCTGCTGAACAGGGGGTTCAGCTGCTCTGACCAGTTGGTGTCCTTGTTGCCGCCGGTGCGCTGGCTGTAATAGAGGCGCATGGCATCGTCGAACTCCGCCACCAACCCGGTGTCTTCCCGGTACTCGTCTTCCATCAGAATGCTTTCAACCGGCAGCCGGGGCTTGATGTCCGGATTCTGGTCCGGATAACCCAGGCACAGGCCAAATACCGGATAGACGTGGTCCGGCAGTTTCAGCAGTTCGCTGATCTCGGTGGGATTATTGCGAACGCCGCCGATATAACAGATTCCCAGCCCCACGGACTCCGCCGCAATCACCACATTCTGGGCCATCAGCGCGGTGTCGACACTCGCGACCAGAAATTGCTCGGTCATGCCCCGGGTGACTTCGGCGCCTGCCCGCTCTGCCGCATCGGTGGGGCGCTTCATATCCGCGCAGAACATCAGAAAGTGAGAGCAGGTCTCGATGTATTTCTGGTTGCCCGCCAGCTCGGCAATGGCCGCCCGCTTTTCGGGGCTGGTCACGTGAATGATGGAATAAGCCTGCACATGACTGGATGTAGCGGCGCTCTGCCCGGCGCGGATCAGCTCCAGAAACGTCTCATGGGGAATCTTCTGGTCGGTGAATTTGCGAATGGAGCGATGGGACTTGAGTAGGTCAATAACCGGATTCATAACGCCTCTCTGGTTCAGGGGGTAAATGTCTGAGGTGTACGTCCTGTCACCGAAACCAGAGCATTCTATCAAATCCGCGAGGTCAGGATTCCGGAAACGCTGTCCAGCCTTCCAGCCAGGTTCCCGGATTCACCGGATTGATCGCGCCCATAAAGGTGGCTGACTCATCAAAAAACTCACTCTTGGGCGGCGCGATACCCGGCATATCCTGGCTGGACAGGCGCGGCCGGAAGTCCGGTTCGGTCAGATGCCGGGCCGCCGGGTGGAGCACACTGGTGAGTCGGCGGAGGTTGTGGTTGTCGGCGTTTTTCAGCCACGCGACCTCATCAAACCGGAAGTCATCGTCCTCTTCCGTGCCGGGACCACGGCCAGTCAGGGCGCCGGTGGCCGCGATAATGCTGTGGCTGAAGGTGAGCTGGCCGGACGCCACCAGGGGCCGGACATCATCCC
>JAJUHY010000267.1 GCA_029265735.1 Marinobacter segnicrescens
ATCGCGCTTCCTTCAACCGCGGCATGTTAGTCAGGATACGCTTCAGGCTGTCGGTGATCGCGAACCAACGGCCTGGCTGGAACTCGATTTTCTTGCGAGCAATTCCCATTGCTATCCTCCCAAGTGGCCATGAGGTGTCCCTGGATACCTATCGACCGTAGAACCGGAGGTGCCTTAAGCCGAAGACAGACAGCGACCGGGACTCTTTGACGCACACCAGTCACACTTCCGACGGGACAACCTGTCCAAACCATGAAATTTGGTCCACTTAAACTAACACCCTGCCTTGAGCGACGACATAACATAAGTTATGCGGAACGTCAGACGGGCAATCTTTACGGAATTATGGATCCTTTGTAATAGAGTGTGAACGAGGATCTCTACAAAATCATGAAACCGGGACACCCTTAACAGATACGTGGTGTTGCCAGGTGCTGATGGATTGCCAAAAGGAGCGGCCATGACGTCGAGCTGCATTATTCGTCATTTTGAGCACTACGCGGAGCTGGGCCCGGAGGAAAAGGAGTTACTGGCCTCGCTGGAGAAGGCACCGAAGAGTTTCCCCAAAGGCAGCCTGGTGTGGCAGCAGGGTATGGACTCAGACTACTTCTTCACCGTGCACAGCGGCTGGGCCTGCAGTCTCCGGAATATGGAAAATGGCTCCCGCCAGGTGCTCGACTTCTACGTACCCGGCGATGTGATCGGCTTACGGGAGTTTGCGTTCCGGCGACGCATCTCAAACATGATGACCATCACCGACGCCATTCTGTGTCCATTTCCGAAACAGCACCTCACCGACCTCTTTGCCCGCTCACGCCTCTTGTGCAATCTGTTCTTCATGATGGCCGCCAGGGACCAGGCCATTCTGATTGAACGGCTGATTAATCTGGGTCGCCGTTCAGCGCGGGAGAAAGTCGCTCATTTCCTGCTGGAGATGGCCCATCGCCTCGACAAGGCGTGCGCGGATATTGCAGACTGCAATCATCTGCCCCTGACCCAGGTACTGATGGCGGATGCTCTGGGCCTGAGCACCGTACACGTCAACCGGACTCTTAACGAGCTTAAGCAGCAGTCGCTCACCGCATCCGCCAGCGATGGAGTCGTCATCCTTGATCGGGAACAACTGAGCAAAGTGGCTGGTTTTGATCCCGAATATCTGCAGGAAGATGTGGAGAGCCTGCTTCACAACATCTCTGACGCACCCACACTAGTGAACAACTCCTCAGGAGGCTGATACCTCAAGCCCAACAGTACCGGTCAACCACCCTGCAAAGCCCGATACGCCATAAGCGGTAATGTCTGGCCCATCAAGTTACACAATCCTGTACAAAGTGTTACCTAGTCATTACTTTTTTCAACAGACAGGATTAACATCCGGGTCTATGGTTATAAGGAACGCTTATAGGCACAATTAAGCTACATACTTCAGGCATTACCCATACACAACAATAATTAACGGATCCGATGCGGTCCGGCATGGGAGTCGTCGAAAATGTCAGCACCTGTAGATAATTTGCAGGCGCGTCTTCTGGACGCCAGCGAAACACTCACCGAACTGATGGCTCCGGCCATCACCCTGGCTACCATGCTTCGTCATCGTCGTGTGGCCGCCTGGCTGAGATGGGAACTCGAGGGCTACGCCCCTGAAGCCAGTCTTCCCGGTTACCGGGACGACGTGCGGGGGCAGATCGTTGCTCGTTCGCCTCAATATGGCTGGATTCCGGCACCCGTAGACCGGTATCAGCTTGCGCAGTTTGGGCGCCTCAGTCTGTACGACAGCGTGGCAGCGCTCGAGCAGGTCTGCATGAGTCGCCGCCGGGGCAACCATCATCGCGTTGCCCTGCAGCCGTCAGAACTCAAGGAACTGCAACAGAAGATTAACCTGAACGCCGAACTCGCGATTAATCTTAATCGGGATACCTTCTGCGACATCGTTCGTATTATCCGCGGGACGCTTTACCTCTGGACTCAGGCGCTGGCCGACGCCGGCCTGACGGGCGATCACAACTCGTTCAAGCCGGAGGAGCAGGAACGGGCATCGCGGCTGGACCAGCCAGACCAATTCTGGCGGGAGGCTATGGTTTCCTTCCAGAAGCTTCCAATACCCACGGTCCGGGAAGCCGGCTTTCTGGAGCGGATGTTCGGCCGGGTCGGTTAGCCGTCAGGAAACCAGAGCCCCGTTGACCATGGCCCGCAGTTCTTCCCGGATCGGATAAGCGGACGAAGGAATAAGCTGGGTCATGAAAATCATCACCAGGTCTTCCACCGGGTCTACATAAAAATTGGTGCTTGCGAGGCCGCCCCAACCGTACTCTCCGGGAGAGCCGTTGGTGAAAGACCTGGCCACGTCGGTCTTGACGGAGAAGCCCAGCCCGAAGCCGTTACCCTGGTAACGGGTCTCGCTGAACGATCCGCTGGTGAGGCCCGGCAGATCCTGGTTTCCAGGCAAATGGTTCATCCGCATGAACTCCAGGGTTTTGCGACCGATGATGCGATGACCGTCCAGCTCTCCTCCCTGACACAGGGCCTGGGCGAAGCGGAAATAGTCGTCCACGGTTGAGACCAGACCGGCACCACCGGACAGGAAACCAGGTTGCTCCCGATAGTGAGAGGTTACCGGGTCATCCTGAAGGATCATGGTGTCGTTCGGCCCGTACATATAGCACGCGGCAAAACGCTCCAGCTGATCATCCCGCAGGCGGAAGCCGGTATCACTCATCGCCAGCGGCTCAAAGATATGCTGTCGGCAGTACTCGTCCAGGGGCTGGCCGGAGAACAGCTGCACCAGATAACCCAGCACGTCCGTAGACACCGAATAGTTCCAGGCAGTGCCGGGATCGAACTCCAGCGGCAGAGTCGCCAGCTGTTCAACAAGGCTGTCGAGGGTGAGTTCGCGGCTGCCATCCAGCTTCAGGGCCCGGTAGGCGGCATCCACGTTGGTCCGGCACGAAAAGCCATAGGTCAGGCCCGACATGTGGGTGAGCAGATCCCGGATAGTCATGGTGGTTGTGGCCGGCCGGGTAATGAAATTCGGGTAGATCCCGCTTTCGTAGACCCGCAGATGTTTCCATGACGGAATGTAGCGGTGCACCGGATCATCCAGCAGAAAACGGCCCTGCTCATACAACTGCATGATCGCGATGGATGTAACCGGTTTGGTCATGGAATAGATTCGGAACACCGTGTCCCGTCGGGCTGGCTTGCTCCGCTCCACATCCATCAACCCCTGGGCGTGAACCCACGCGATCTCGCCGTGGCGGGCGACCAGGGTCACGGCACCGGGAAGCTTGCCGGCACTGATATAACGCTCTTCCAGATGGCGGCTGATATTTTCCAACCGGGCTAATGATAGTCCTGCAACAACACTGGATTCTGCCATGGGTCAATCCTGCAGTTTACCGGAGGGGGCATTACCGGGCCTGATCGGTTGGCCATTGCTACTTGCCCGTCAACGGATCATTGTCTTTAGTAGAAAATCGGGGAGTCGTCAGCTTAGGCGATAGTTCGTTTCAGGAGAAGCCCATGCGTCTCATTTTGTCACTGGTCGTTATGATCTTTGCCATTGCCGTGGTGGTATACGCACACCAGCAA
>JAJUHY010000310.1 GCA_029265735.1 Marinobacter segnicrescens
CAGTGGTCGTCACTGGATTCCGGCCAAGGCAGTAACGATCCATGAGCGGGGGCTGGACATAAACGGTCCCGTAACTCCCGGTAGCAGTCTTACCCGCACCCTGGTGCTGACTGCAGAAGGGTTGCCCGCAACCACTCTGCCAGATCTGACCGTCACCTACCCGGATGCCTTGCGTGGCTATCCGGAACCTGCCCAACGCCAGTCTTCCATGGCAGAGGAAAGAGTTATCGGCCAGGTAGAGCAGACCCAGGCCCTTGTTCCCGTTCCCGGCCACAGCGGTGAGGTGGTTCTGCCAGAGATTCGCGTGCCCTGGTGGGACGTGGTGGAAGACCGGGAGAAGGTCGCCGTGCTGCCCGCCCGGACCCTGCAACTGACAGGGATGAGCAGCTCCGGGGCAGCGCAATCCCAGCAGGGCGCCTCCGCTACCGCCGAAGAGGCCCTGCCGCTGGACTCTCCCGGGCATGAAAGCCTGGAAGCCAACTGGATCTGGCCGTTACTCACGGCTCTGTTCGGATTGGGCTGGCTGACCACCATGGCAGCATGGTGGCTGCAGGTCCGGACACAACGTCAGCGCCAGGCAAACGGCACCCAGGACAATACTTCAATCAGGGAACAGGAGCAGGCTTCCTTCACGCTGGTTTGCCATCACGCCCGGAACCTGAACTCTGACTTTTTCGTCCAGCTTCCGGTCTGGGTAAGAAGCCTGACGGGACAGCCCTGCTCCACTGTGGAAGCGGCCTGCCGGCAACTCAATCAGAAAGAGCTCAGCGAGAAGGTCGGCCAGTGGCAAAGAGCGGCATTTGGACAGGCGCCGGCAACGGCACCGGACGGGGGAGCCCTGGAAGCTGCCCTCAGGAAGGCCCGTCAGCAATGGCTGCGGGATCGGCAGAGCCGTAACAGGAAGCCTGGGCTACCCGACTTTTACCCCGACGGAATCCAGCCCTGAACTGGAATCACCCTGTATTGCCATGCCCGGGCCTGGCGCCGCTCCTGCGGCAGCCCGGGCCAGGGGTTGATTAGAAAAGCTGATCAAAAAGGCTGATCAGAAAAGTTAATCAGGACAGCTGATCAATACAACTGCTCGTCAATAACCAGTGTTACCGGTTCGCTGTCGCCACTCACCACCGGCACCGGCTCTTCCCGGATACCCTGGTAGTCACCCGGCTGCGGTGTTGCCGAACCGGAGGCGCTGATCCTGGCCGCAATCACCACTTCTTCAGCTCCGGAAATGCGGAACTGAGGTGTCATGGCAAGACGGTCATCCAGCCGCAGTTCCGTCGGCAACTGCCCTGCCCGCAGCCGCGCTACGGCCAGTGGCGCAGACTGCATGTCTGGCGTACGGGCATAGACAAACAGGGTTGTATCGGGCTCTATCTGACCCGCAAAGGCTTCATCCAGCTCAACCCTCACGGTGACACCCCGGTCAGAGATGGCAGGCTGTTCGGCACCCGCGCCTTGCTGGATATGTTCGGGGACATCCATTCCCAGCTGCTCGTAGGCCCGGCTAACGCCTGCCCGGATGGCACTCAGCTGGGGATGATCCGGAGCCACTTCGATAATTTTTTCCCAGTGGCGGATCGCTTCTTCAAAATCACGCTGTTCAAACGCATGAATGCCCAGCAGGCCAAGGGTATTGACCTCATGGGGGTCCAGTTCCAGAGCACGGTCCATGGCGCGGGAAACTTCATCGGTCATGGCTCCCTGGCTGTCAAAAAACCAGGCCTGAGCGGATAGCCCCCACGCCACAGCCTGAGCCTGATCAGCCCCGGCCACGTCAGCCAGCCGCTCGAACGCCTTCGCGGCTTCCGGGTAAAGCTCCATACGCATATAACTGCGGCCCAGCATGGCCCAGCCGTCGGGATTATTGGGCTGCTCTTCCAGCCGATCCGCCAGCCGCTGAGTCAGCACGGTCATCTGCGCCATGCGATCCCCGTTCTGCTGCAGCTCAATCATGGCCTCGTACTGCTCGACCTGATCCAGCGCGCCCCATTTGCCGTACAGCAAGTAGACACCGACCGGTAACAGCAAAGCAGCCAGAACGACAACCGCGCGGGTACTGCGACGGCGATGATCCATCCGCAAGTCGGTAGCTCTCACTTCCTCCGCCGGCTGTTCCTCGCTCACATCATCCAGCATTGCGCCGGCGAGCTCTTCCTTCAGCATCTGGAAGTTGTCTTCGTCGATATTGCCCTGCTGAAACTCTTCTTCCAGCTCTGAAAGACGGGTGCGGTAAGCCAGCAGGTTCTGGTTGCGCAGATCAGTGGCCGCCCGCTGTTCAGGACGGCTGAAAAACAGCGGGTAGAGAATGAACAGGAACGCCAGGGCGACCAGTAACGCAGTGATGATCCAGAAAGTAGTGGTCATAGAAAGTCAGTCAGTTGAATCCGGAAATGGGTTCGATGCCAGGCATCTTGCGGAACATTACAGTCGGCGCAGCAGTTCGTCGGCCTGCTGTCGTTCCTCGTCTGTCAGGGCTTCTTCATGACGGCGTCTGCCGGAGCGGCGAACGATGAGAAACACGGCCACTAATCCGATCAGCACTACAATTGCTGGCAACAGCCACAGCAGCGCCGTGCGGGCGTCAAATACAGGCTTGTAATGCACGAACTCCCCAAAGCGCGCCACCATGGCATCCACCACGGTCTTTTCGTCCGCACCTTCCTGCACCATGCGATAGACTTCGTTACGCATATCTTCCGCAATGGGTGCATCCGAGTCGGCAATGTTCTGGTTCTGGCACTTGGGGCAGCGCAGCTCGCTAAGCAGCCGGTTGAACTTTTCCCGCTCTGCCTCCGAGGCCAGCGGATATTCGTAGGCCGCCAGATTGGGCGCGTCCATCGACTGGGCCAGAGCCAGCGGTGCCTTCACGGTCATCAACAGAACCAACAGCCAGTGTTTGATGACCCCTCCGGCTGGGAAC
>JAJUHY010000044.1 GCA_029265735.1 Marinobacter segnicrescens
ACGACGAATTATTGAACAGTTCCTGTGATCTGAGGTGCAGGTTTCCAGTGGCAGAAATTTCGCCGGAATGGAGAGCAGAGAGGAGAAGAAACGATGCCGGCGAGCCGGCATCGTGTTTAAGGCATCCGTCAGTACTTGTTGGGGCCCAGGTAGCCAAACAGGAACGCGCCCACTTTGCGCTTCTGGATTTCTTCCGAGCCTTCGGTGATGCGATAGCGGCGGTGATGCCGGTAGATATGCTCGAACGGCTTGTGGCGGGAATAACCCAGGCCGCCGTGAACCTGCATGGCCTGATCCGCAGCTTCGCAACACAGCCGGTTGGCCCAGTAGTTACACATGGAAACCTTGTCGGAAAGCTTTTGGGCCACTTCCGGCTTCGACATCTGGTCCATTTCCCAGGCGGTCTTGCGAATCAGCAGTCGCAGCATTTCGATCTGGGTGGCCAGTTCTACCAATGGAAACTGGATGCCCTGATTACGGGCCAGCTCCTGACCGAACGGCTTGCGCTCACGGGCGTATTTCACGCTCTCCCGCACGCAGAAATCAGCCGCACCCAGGCTGGAAGCCGCCTGACGAATCCGGTTTTCATGAACAAAGTGCTGAGCCAGGGCCAGGCCGCCATCCAGGGGACCAAACACTGCGGACGCCGGCACCCACACATCCGTGAAACTGACCCGGGGGTGATCCGTCGGCATGTTGAACGTCCACAGGTATTCCTCTACCTTGACGCCCGGGGTGTCCGACGGCACCAGCAGTGCGGTAATGCCTTTGGCGTCGCCATCCTTGCCGCTGGTACGGACAAAGGTGACGCAGTGGGTGGCGGTATGCATACCGGTGGTCCACATTTTCTCGCCGTTGATCAGCCATCCGTCAACGCCATTCCGGGTCTCAGGGACCGCGCGGGTTTCCATATGGGTCGCGTCCGAGCCATGGTCAGGCTCCGTCAGACCGAACGCCAGCTGGTACTCCTCATTCAGCATTCTGTCGACGAATTCCTGATACTGCTCAGGAGTGCCGAAATCACGGAACATCAGGACAAACGGGTTGTTGGCAACGATGGAGTGTTCGTTCTGCAGGTCATTATGCAGTCCCAGGCCCTTGGCAGCCAGGTGCTCGCGGATGACCGTCATGGCCAGGTTGGAGCCGTCTTTGCCCCCGAACTCCGCAGGCAGCGGATAGCGCAGGTGCCCGGCCTCGTCGGCCAGCCGCCTGGCTTCCTTCAACAACGCCTCCCATTCCTTGCGCGGCAGGCCGCCGCCTTCGAAGTCGGTGCGCGCCCATTCCCGCCGGTGATCGAAGAAACGGATATTGTCGTCCTTCTGCTCCAGCGGTTTGATTTTCTGTTCAATAAATTGATCCAGGTCCGCAAGATAATCGGTCAGTTCCTGGGGCAGATTAAAATCCATCAGCGCTCTCCTGAGAGGGGGTTGAAAGGCTCATCGTCGGACAGGGGTGCAGTCAGGCTGTCGGCAGCAGCCTCCCACTGCTCGACGGCCCGCTTGTAGCCCGAATAATTTGGCTGATCCACCGCCACTCGGGCGAGAATCGTGCGCCACAGATACTCCTGCAGCCGGGGGTCATCCAGAGCCACCTCGCGTTCAGCAATCTGATGGCAGAGCTCTGCAGTCTGGCCCAGCAGGGTTCCTTTCTTTCCGGTCAGCTGGGTCAGCATTTCCCGTTCGTCATGGGCTCCGTCAACGCCACCCTGTTCCAGGTAGCGGCGAACCATTCCAA
Organism: Marinobacter segnicrescens; assembly: GCA_029265735.1. Taxonomy (GTDB): domain Bacteria; phylum Pseudomonadota; class Gammaproteobacteria; order Pseudomonadales; family Oleiphilaceae; genus Marinobacter; species Marinobacter segnicrescens_A. The sequence goes on from JAJUHY010000044.1 coordinate 1,735, forward strand.
GAACGTTGGCGGATACCCGGGCCCGAAAGCTGCCCGCGCCGTCCAGGCCGGGAATGACCTGGTCTTTCAGAAAAGCCTCTACCGAGGCCAGCAACGCCGTGTTATCAGGCAAACCCTGCATTGAAAGCCCTCCGCTCGGGGATAGGAACCAACTCGCGCAGCAGATCCACTTCCACTTCAGATGCCCGGCGCCCGATCGCTCCCCGCTCCGGGGAGGTGTCGTGACCGGCCACGAAGGACGCTGCCATGCCCTGGCACATTACGCCCCAGCGCAAGGTGCCGAGAATTTCCCAGAACCGGACCCGTTGTGGGTCCGGAGACTGGCCGCCTGCCGCCCTGTAACCCTTAAACAGCTGCTCCCGGGTGCCAAAACCTCCCACGGGCAGATCGATATTGCCGAAACGCCAGGAGTTGACGCACAACCAGCCGAGATCGGCCATGGGGTCCCCGAGAAACGCCAGCTCCCAGTCCAGGACCGACGCCAGGCCGGACTCATCCACCATCAGGTTGCCGTGACGGAAGTCCCCGTGCACGAGGGCCAGGGTGTCCGGATCGGCTGGCACGTGGTCACGTAGCCAGCGGAAAGCCAGCTCGAACATGGGCCGGGGCTCTTCGTAGCTCTGATATTCCTGATACAGGGCCTCCAGCATTTCTGCGGGAGTCAGTTTGCGCAGGAAGCCCAGATCCCCGACCGGCAACTGGTGGATGCCTGCCAGCACTTCACCGCACTGGCCGGCCAGTTTTGAGCGGGCCGTAGCGAAACGGGACTCCCGCAGAATCTTCGGCGGCAGGGTTTCACCGCTGATGCGGGCCATGAGATAGCCGCTGCCCAGGCCGTCCTCAGGCTTCAGGACTTCATAAACCTCAGGCACCGGCAGGCCGGCCTTGCCAGCTCGCCCGATCAGCACGGCCTCGTTTTCCAGGGACATGATGCCTTCGGCGCCCTGATTCCAGCTGCTTGCCTGGCGGAACACAACTGGCAGGGCATCGCCCTGACCCACCACATCGAACGACCACATCTGCTGATTGGCACCGCCGGTGAGTCGCACAATGTTCTCGACCCGGCTACCCGGACGCAGACGCTGAACGACCTTCGTCAGCTTTTCCGTCATGGCGGCAAGGTCCGCCGCTACACTGGAATCAGATACGGATTCAGCCATGGGGGACTCCTCCTGCAACAGGTCGATAAATCAGGGCAGGCACGCCCCGGGTTTATTTGCCCTTGTTCTTGAACCGGGCAATGGCTTCCCGGGACTCGTCGCTCTGCAGGCAGCGTTTCTGAACAATGGCTTCCGCCTGATAAATCTCGTCGTAGGACGCGGTGGCGGCTCTGCGTAACAGTGCCTTGGCTTCAGCAGTAGCAAGAGCAGAGCGCTCACAGAGAGTACCGGCGATTTCTGCAGCGGCCTGCTCAATCTGATCCTGGGGCACTACCTTACGGGCGATACCCGCACTGTGACATTCCGCAGCGCTTACGCTGCCCCCTTCGGTGATCAGCGCAAAGGCCCTGTGGTAACCCAGGCTTTTCAGCAGTAGCCAGGACGCGCCACCGTCCGGCACCAGGCCGATGTGGCTGAAGGCGAGGTAGAGCCGCGCTTCTTCCGCCATTACTACCTGGTCACAGCTCAGCAGCACGGCGGCGCCGATGCCAGCTGCAACGCCGGGTGCAACGCCGATCACCGGCTTGGGCATGTGGTGGATGCTGTCGAGAATCGGCTTGTAGGATTCCAGCAGTTGTTGTGTCACATCAGACTTGTCGGGGGAGTTGCTCTCCATAAGGTCCGCCCCCGCGCAGAAGGCACGGCCTCTGGCGCCGAGCACCACCACTTTCACGCTTTCATCACTGGCAGCCCGCTGTAACGCGGCCGCAAGGTTGTGACGAAGGTCGTCATTAAAGGCGTTAAGGGAATCAGGGCGGTTCAGGTAGATCCAGGCGACAGCGTCCCGGGTCTGATATTCAACAGCGATATAGTCAGTCATTGCAGGCTCCTTGTTTTACTTCATCCTCGGCCTGAAGGCCGCCCGGGGCATCGTCCGAACCGACGAATCCGCTTTCGGGGCCCGGGTGTTTTCGTCGCATCGGACGATGTTTCCGCCGGACACAGGCGGCAGGGTGTCAGGATCAGAACAATCACAAGAGGAAGGCAGCATGAGCAATTCTTCTGCACGTAACGTGCAGCAACTGTTCGACCTGACAGGCCGTACCGCGCTGGTAACCGGCGGTTCCCGGGGGCTTGGCCTGCAGATGGCCCACGCCCTGGGCGAGGCCGGTGCCAGACTGGTAATCAGCTCCCGCAAGGAAGCCGACCTGAACGAAGCCGCTGAAGAACTGCGGGCCGCCGGCCACGACGTCACCCCCATCGTTGCAAACCTCGCCAGTGAGGACGACGTTGTCGCCCTGGCCGACCAGGCCATTGCTACCCTGGGCCACGTCGACATCCTGGTCAACAACGCCGGCGCCACCTGGGGTGCCCCTGCCGAAGACTACCCCATGGACGGCTGGGACAAGGTGATGACCCTTAACGTGCGCAACCTTTTCCTGCTGACCCGTGAGATCGCGAAGAAAAGCATGATTCCCCGCCGTCACGGCCGCGTCATCAATATTGCTTCCAACGCTGCCCTTGGCGGCAACCGGGACCTGATGACTGCCATCGGTTACAACACCAGCAAGGGCGCCGTGGTCACCTTCACCCGTGCGCTGGCGGCGGAATGGGGCATTTACGGAATTACCGTCAACGCCATCGGGCCGGGCTATTTCCCCAGCAAAATGTCAAAGGCGCTGAAAGACCAGCTCGGTGACGACGGTCTGATCCGCAACGTGCCCCTGCGCCAGACCGGGGACGATGAGGGCCTCAAGGGCGCCACCGTTATGTTCGCTTCTGACGCCGGCAAGCACACCACCGGCCAGGTTCTTTATATCGATGGCGGCTGTTCCGCCATGATCTGTGGATAGGAGATTCCATGAGTCAGTTTGAAACCATTATCCTCGACATTGAGGATGGCATTGCCACGATTACCCTCAACCGTCCTGACCGGCTGAACGCCTTTACCGAGACCATGATGGATGAGCTGATTGCCGCCTTCGATCAGACCGACGCCGATGACAACGTACGTGCGGTGATCGTCACCGGTGCCGGCAAGGCGTTCTGCGCCGGAGCGGACCTAACGGCCGGTGCGGATACCTTCAACTACGAGGACCAGCATGGAAATGCCGCAGACCCGCTGGCCAACGGCGTCACCCGTGACGGTGGTGGCCTGGTATCGCTGCGCATTTTCCGCAGTCTGAAACCGGTGATCGGCGCTATCAACGGTGCCGCCGTCGGGGTCGGGGCTACCATGTCTCTGGCCATGGACATCCGCCTGGCATCCGAGAACGCCCGCTACGGTTTTGTCTTCGCCCGTCGGGGCATTGTGCCGGAAGCGGCCTCGTCCTGGTTTATTTCCCGGGCGGTGGGACTGTCCACGGCATTGAGCTGGTGTATGAGCGGCCGGCTGATCAATGCCAATGAGTTGGAGCGGCGCGGACTGGTAGAGTCTGTCCACGCACCGGAAGACCTGTACCCCGCAGCGGTCGCCATCGCCCGGGAGATCGCCGACAACACCGCCCCGGTGTCCGTCGCCATGACCCGCCAGATGCTGTGGCGCATGGCCGGTGCCCGTCACCCCATGGAGGCCCACCAGCTGGACAGCCGTGCGGTTCAGACCCGCGGCGTTTCTGAAGATGCGAAGGAAGGAATCAACTCGTTTCTGGAGAAACGGCCAGCGTCCTACCCCAACAAGGTATCGACCGATATGCCGACGTTCTTCGACTGGCAGGGGGAACCGGAGTTTCGCTAACTGAAACTCCGCACAAGGCGCTCCGAGGCGGGGCGGTCGATCGCCGCCACGTCGGAGGAGCGTCCTGCGATGTCAGCCCCCAAGAAAAAAACCGGAGTACCCAAAAAAGGGGCTCCGGTGACAGTATGGTGGCTGTCTATCGCCTCCGCTCGAGGTTCGGTCGCTCTACAGGAAAGCTGTCATGGCTCGTCAGAAACCCTGACCATCAGCTTGCCATCATTCCCGCCGGTAAATAGCAGGGACAGTCCTTCGAGAGCATTATCCAGTCCGTCAACGACGTGATTCTTCCACTGAAGCTGATCGTTCGTGATCCAGCCCTTCAACGCTTCAAGGCCCTCGGGGAACCGTTGCTGGTAGTCGAGGACGATAAAGCCTTTGACGGTCAGGCGCTTCATCAGGATCCGGCCAAAGTCCTTCGGTCCGGGCATCACACCTTCATCGTTGTAACGGGAAATCATTCCGCACAGGGACAGGCGGCCATTCAGATTGAGTCGGTTGAAGACCGCGTCCATGATGTCGCCACCGACGTTCTCAAACTGAATGTCGACACCATCCGGGCACAACCGGTCCAGGGCGGCGGGCACGTCGTCACTACGGTAATCAATGGCGCCGTCGAAACCCAGCTCTTCGGTCAGCCAGCGACACTTGTCAGGTCCGCCAGCGATACCAATTACCCGACATCCCCTGAGCTTGCCAATCTGGCCGACGATGGAACCGACGGCGCCGGCAGCGGCAGAGACCACGAGGGTTTCCCCCGGCTGAGGGTCAGCGATGTCCAGCAGGCCGAAATAGGCGGTCAGACCCGTGGAGCCCAGCACGGACATGTAGGCCGAGAGTGGAATATCCGGGTGACGGGTGACGGGGCGCACCATCTTGCCGTCGGCAACGGTATAGGCTTCCCATCCGCCCACGATGGGCTTGACGATGTCCCCGGCTTTGAAACGGTCGGAACGGGATTCCTCGACCACGCTCAGGGTGCCACCGCGCATGACATCCCCTACCTGAACCGGCGGCAGGTATTGCTCGCGGTCACTCATCCACAGGCGGTGGGTCGGGTCGAGGGAAAGATAGATATTGCGGAGCAGCACCTGGCCGTCCTCAAGATCAGGGATCGGCTGAGTGACCAGTTCCAGGTGCTCAGCGGTGATGTCCGTCTCCGGGCGCTTGCGCAGCACCCAGCGCTGGTTCTGACGCTTGGCGGTCATAGGGAATCCTGTTTGTTCTTGTATGTAATAACAGTTTGGACCCTATTCACTTCCCGGACATCGTCTGTTACGACGAATCTGACGTTAAACGGCGGCGGAGACCTTCCGGGCTGACACTGTCTCCGCCACCGGATTTACTGTCACACCTGCACCACAGGTTCCGCCCCGGTCCCCGATGGCGGTGGCGCCTTCCGGTTGCGCCGTCGCAACGACCAGATCCGCAACTGGCCTACCACACCGGCCGGGAAGAAATACACGCTGAGTACGAACAGCACGCCAAACCACAGGAGCCAGTGATCCTCTCCCAGCAGGTTCTCCACCAGCGGGATACCGGCGGTGTACTGCCCGACCCAGCTCAACAGGTCCTGCATATAATTCTGGGCCAGGATGAACAGGGTGCTGCCCACAATGGCGCCATACAGGGTACCCATGCCGCCGATCACACACATCAGCAGTATGAACACCATCAGTTCGAAGTTCAGGGTGTTCTCCGGATTCACATACCGGTTGAACAGCGCAAACCCCGCACCCGCCAGTGTCGCCACCACCGCAGACAGGATCACCACCGCGGTACGGTAGACCACCGTGCGATAACCCAGTGCCTCTGCCCGGAACTCATTCTCCCGTATCGCCTGCAGCACCCGTCCGAACGGAGAATTCACCAGCCGCAGCAGGAACAGGAACACCCCGGTGGCCATGGCCACCAGCACGTAATACATCACATTGCGGCCATTGAAGCGCACCTCGAATGTTGCTTCCTGCCACACCTGGCCCATGTTCCAGGGCTGGGTGAACAAGCCCTTCAGCAAGGTGGGAACATCAATACCCGGCAGGGAGTTTTCGAAGGGCCGGAACGCAGGGCCAAGCTCCCGGGGCACCCGTACCCTCATACCGTCCTCGCCGCCAGTGATGCCATACAGCTGGGTAACCAGGCTGAGAAAGGCAAACGCTACCGCCAGCGTCACCAGCGCGAAGAAGATGGCCTTTACCCGCAGGGACAGCAGTCCCAGTAGCAGTGACAGCACAAAGCTGACCACCAGTGCGCCACAAACGCCCACCAGCACAGCCCCGAACGTACTGCCCATGCCGTTAATCGCCATGGCAACACCATAGGCACCGATACCAAAGAACATGGTGTGGGCAAAGGAGACGATCTGGGTGTAGCCCAGCATCAGGTCATAGGCCGCCACCACCATGATGAACACGCAGATCATGCCCAGGGTGGTGAAGGCCCGGATACCATCATACAGGAAGGGCCCGAGCGCCAGGCTCACCACGATGACCAGCAGCAGCGCCGTCAGGGCTTTGCTGCGGGGGAAGTCTTCCGACAGAATTCGACTTAACATCTTTGCTTCTCCCTAAACCCTGATCACCGGGATCAGCCCCTGGGGCCGCCACATGAGTACCGCCACCATCAGCCCAACCGTTGCCACAGCCGCCAGCCGGGGCTCCACAAAACCGATGTAGAGGTTGATCAGCCCTACCAGCAGGGCACCATAGAAACAGCCGCGAATGGAACCGAGACCGCCAAGGATGATCACCACGATGACCGAGATCATCATTTCGTCTCCCATATGGGGCGTGAGCAGCTCCTTGTACATGCCCCACATGACACCACCCAGGCCGGCCAGTGCCGATCCGGCGATGAACACGCCGAGGAACAGCAGGTGAATGCGGTAGCCCTGGATTTCCACCATCTCCCGGCTTTCAACGCCGGCACGGATCAGGATACCGATGCGGGTACGGTCGATAATCCACAACATGCCAGCGTAAATCGCCAGACCCAGAACCACCGCCACCAGACGGTATTTCTCCAGCACAATCCCGCCGATCAGCGGCAGTGCTTCCGGCACCATGAACGCCCCTCGCAGGGCCTCGGGCCGGGTAACCGGGATTTCGTTGGGCCCCCAGATCACTTCGATCAGCTGCATCAGAATGATGGAGCCGCCCACTGTCACGAGGATCTGTTTGAGGTGGTCACCATAGACCGGCTTGATCACCAGCTTTTCAAACACCAGCCCCACCACACCGGCCACAAAGGCGGCAAACAGGAGCGCGGGAATAATGGCCACCAGGTTGGTGAGCAGGGACGGCGAACTGGCGTATCCATTCAGCCAGAAGGCCAGCACGGTGCCGCCGGCAAACGCACCCAGGGAGATAAAGGCCCCGTGGGCCAGATTCAGCACACTCATCAGGCCGAACGTCAGGGTCATGCCCGACGCCATCAGAAACAGCACGGCACCCATGGCAACGCCACTGATGGTCAGTACCAGCCAGGTCTGAAAATCGATAACGGCGATGGAAGCCAGCAACATGATGGCCAGCAGGAACAGATGAGCCCGGTGCTCGCGCTGGGCCCTTAGCCACTCAATGGGGCTGCGGCGCTCCTGCCCGCTCACCGGCCCGGTACGGGTTGTTGCCATGGCAGTGGTCTCGTCGGTCATTGGTGCGCTCCCAGTCCAAGGCCCAGCAGATCCTGCTGAAGCTCGTCATTCTCCGCCAGCTCGGCCATGGTGCCGGTATGCACCACGCCGCCGTCGTTCATCACCGCCACGGTCTGGCCCAGGCGACGGGAGAAATTGAAGTTCTGCTCCACCAGCAGGATGCTCACCTGCTGCTGCTTGAGCTGCTCAAAGGCATCCGCCAGGTCATTGATAATCGCCGGCGCGAGGCCCTTGGTGGGCTCGTCCACCAGCAACAGGTCCCGGGGTTCGATCACCGCCCGGGCAATGGCCAG
>JAJUHY010000112.1 GCA_029265735.1 Marinobacter segnicrescens
CCAGGTCTTCGTTGGTGAACGGTCGATCAAACTTGAAGTCGTAGTAAAAGCCGTTATCGATGACGGGGCCAATCGTTACCTGAGCTTCCGGGAACAACTCCTTAACTGCCATCGCCAGCAGGTGCGCTGTGGAGTGGCGAATGACGTCAATACCGTCTTCATCACGTTCCGTGTCGATGGCGAGGTCAACGTCCTGCTCGATACGGTAACTGGTATCGACCAGCTTGCCATTCACACGACCCGCAAGCGCTGCCTTGGCAAGGCCAGCACCGATATCGGCGGCGACATCGTGGACAGTGACGGGATTGGGAAAACTACGATGGCTGCCGTCAGGCAGAGTTACAACGGGCATGAAAAAATTCCTCTCAGCGGTGATCCCTACGATAGACCACGTGTTAACAGAAGCCGCGCTACCAGTGCGGCTCGATCGATGCGGAGTGTATCAGGAAAAACGCTGATCTGTCAGGTGGCTGGGGCCGTTTCTGGTGGGTTTTCCTTATCCCGGCGACGTAACTGCAGCCACGCCATAAACAGCAGCAGCGCAATGGCGGGGAGGTAGACCAGCTCCCGGGGAGGGCGTTCGTTCGGCACCCGGATCGCGTCAATGGTCCAGCCGAAGTCGATGCCGGCCTTCTGCGCAGGACTGTCAAAGCCGACCATATCGACCCGGTACCCCTCTCCTTCCGGTGCGCCGTCAATGCCCATATTCATCAGCCGTTCTTCCGGCGAGGCACCGTCCTCCAACGGCAGTTTCATCCAGGTGGACCGCAGGTCTCCTGTCAGCGACATGCCGGACGCCTGCAGTTCAACGTATTCAACCTCCGGATCGCTGGCCAGCACTTCCAGCTGCTGGACAATCTCTGCGCCAGGCGCCTCATCGTAAGGGGGGTAAATCCGGTCCCACCAGAAGCCCGGCCGGAACAGGGTAAACGCGATCAGTATCAGCAGAGCCGACTCCCATTTATAACTGCGGGTCAGCCAGTAGCCCTGGGTCGCCGCAGCGAAAAGCAGAATCGCGACTATGGCGCTGACAACGGTGATTATCAGGTCTACCGGCCCGGACAGGCCGATCAGCAGTAGCTGGGTATTGAAGATAAACATGAACGGCAGTACTGCGGTGCGGATGTCATAGGCAAAACCCTGAATACCTGTTCGTATCGGGTCCGCGCCGGAAATGGCTGCGGCGGCATAGGCCGCGAGTCCCACGGGGGGCGTATCGTCCGCCAGAATGCCGAAGTAGAACACAAACATATGCACGGCAATCAGCGGTACCAGCAGTCCATGCTCGGCACCAAGGGTAACAATCACCGGTGCCATGAGCGTGGAAACCACAATGTAGTTTGCCGTGGTCGGCAGGCCCATACCCAGCAGCAGACTGATCAGCGCCGTGAAGATCAGTATCAGCATCAGGTGGCCGCCGGAAATAAACTCCACAAACTCGGTCATGATCAGGCCGATACCGGTCAGGGTAACGGTGCCGACGACGATACCTGCTGTCGCCGTTGCCACACCGATCCCCACCATATTACGGCCACCGGACGCCAGGGCATGGAGCAGCTCCTGCCAGCCTTCGTAAATGGAAGATCCCACAGCCCCCTGCCGGCGGAAGAAATTCAGCAGTGGCCGTTGCGTCAGTACGATAAAGATCATGAACACTGTCGCCCAGAATGCCGATAACTGGGGCGAAAAGCGCTCGACAGTCAGGCACCAGACCAGCACTACTACCGGAAGAAGATAATAGAGTCCGGTCTTTACGGTCGCGGCGACTTCCGGCAACTGGGTGATATCGGCACTGCCATCGTCCACTTCCAGCGGCGGAAACTGTGCCGCGTAGGCCACCAGGGCGATATAGACCGCCAGCAGAATGGGTCCGAGTATCCATATCGCTGCGTCACCCAACAGGGTTTTGGTCCAGCCAATCCCGTAATACACCGCCAGGGTCAGAACAATGAGCCCGAGCAACAGCACAACCCAGGTCAGCAGGCGTTGCGCCAGGCTCGGCTTGTTCGGGCGCTGAATACCTTTCATGCCCATCTTGCAGGCTTCCAGGTGCACGATGTAGATCAGCGCAATGTAAGAGATCAGCGCCGGGAGTATCGCGTGCTTAATCACTTCCAGGTAGGAGATGCCAGCGTACTCGACCATCAGGAACGCCGCCGCACCCATAATGGGCGGTGTCAGCTGGCCGTTGGTGGACGCGGCCACCTCAATTGCCCCGGCCTTTACGGGAGGGAAGCCCACCCGCTTCATCAGGGGAATGGTAAACGTACCGGTAGTGACCACGTTGGCAATGGACGAACCGGAAATCACCCCCGACAGGCCGCTGGAGACAACCGCCGCCTTTGCGGGGCCACCGCGCATATGCCCCAGCAGGGCATAGGCCACCTTGATGAAGTAGTTACCCGCCCCTGCCTTTTCCAGCAGGGCACCAAAGAGCACAAAGAGGAACACGAACGTGGTGGACACACCCAACGCAACGCCAAACACCCCTTCTGTCCCCAGCCACTGATGAGATGCCAGCTTGGACAGGCTGGCCCCTTTGTGGGCAATCACATCGGGCATCCAGGGTCCGGCCAGTGAATAGGTAATAAAGACCGCTGCGACCACCGTCAGTGGCAGGCCAAGAGCCCGGCGGGTAGCTTCAAGCAGCAGCACAAGGCCGCCGAGGGCAACGACCTGGTCCTGGGTCACCGGCGCGCCCGGGCGGGTCGCCAGCTGATCGTAGAAAAGAAACAGGTAAGCCGCGGCGAACGCCCCGGCGAGAGCGAGGATCCAGTCAAACCAGGGAATATGGTCCTGGTGCCGACCCCGGATCATGGGGAATGCGGTAAACGCCAGAAATGTCGCGAACGCCAGATGGATAGAGCGGGCTTCGGTCGAGTTGAAGAGCCCGACATTAAGGACGTACGGCAGCGGCGATGCGATCCACAGCTGAAAAAGCGACCAAGCCAGTGGGACGATAAACAGAAGTACCGACGCCGGCCCGGTCACCGCCCTGCCCCCGGTTTCTGTCTGGAGCACTTCGTGGATCTTCGAGACGTCAACGCTACCAGAGGGGGTGGGATCGCGCTTGATCATGGGGGCCGGTTCCATCGGAAATTCACAGATAAGACAAAAACTGCCGGAAGCGGAACCCCCGGCAGTACAACATCATGAACGCTGGCTGATTACTTGATCAGGCCGGCCTCACGGTAGTATTTCTCAGCGCCTTTATGCAGCGGTGCACTGAGAGCATCGGAAACCATTTCTTCCTTCTTCAGGTTGCCGAAGGCAGGGTGCAGGCGTTTGAAACTGTCAAAATTCTCGAAAACCGTCTTGACCACTTCGTACACCACGTCTTCATCAACATCTGCCGATGTTACAAAGGTCGCAGCCACGCCGAAGGTGGTCACATCCTCATCATTGCCCCGGTACATGCCCCCTGGGATGACGGCCGTCCGGTAGTAGGGATTGTCTTTAACCAGAGTCTTGGTGGCTTCGTTGTCTACCGCCACGATAGTGCTGTCACAGGATGTAGTGGCTTCCTTGATAGCTCCGGACGGGTGGCCGACGGTGTAGAAGAAGGCGTCAATATTGCCATCACACAGGGCCTGGGACTGCTCAGCTGCCTTGAGCTCGGCGGCGAGGGAGAACTTGTCCATGGTCCATCCCATCTCCTGCATCAGCACTTCCGCGGTAGCCCGCTGGCCGGACCCGGGGTTACCCACTGACACCCGCTTGCCCGCAAGGTCTTCAAAGGTCTTGATGCCAGAGCCCTTACTGGCGACAACGGTAAAGGGCTCAGGATGCAGGGAGAACACCGCCCGCAACTTCTCGTCCTTGCCGCTGTTACTGAACTCGCTGGTGCCGTTATAGGAGTGGTATTGCCAGTCGGACTGGGCCACGGCGAGATCCAGTTCGCCCTGGCGGATGGCGTTCAGGTTGTAGACCGAACCACCGGTACTTTCAACGGAACAGCGAATGCCGTGTTCCTTGCGGTCCATGTTGACCAGTCGGCAAATGGCGCCACCAGCCGGATAATAAACGCCGGTCACGCCGCCCGTACCTATGGTGACAAACCGCTGTTCCTGGGCCGACACCGACATTGAGCCTGCTGCCAGACCGACAGAAAGGGCCAGTGCCAGGGTTGAGACATTGCGTCGCAGAGTGGTTCGGATCGCCATATAAGATTCCTTCTTCGTTTGTATTTTTGGTACAGATTCAGGTCCGGCAAATCCACCTGCGGCGCGGCCGTCCGGAATCTGGCAGCGGGCTTAACAAAACGTCACATTCTCAGCTTTTCTGAACATAGCCCAGATCGACCTCAAAATAAAGCCGCAGACCAAACTAACTGTATGAGTCTGCGGACTTTAATACCGGTCTGTCAGTCTGCGAGGCTCTTGTGGACGATCTCGTAGACATCCCTTGACAGGCCGTCCTTGGCCCGGATCGACTGCAGTGCTTTGCGCATCCCATCCCGGTAAACCGGCGCAAATTTCCGCCAGCGGGTCAGCGGCGCTGCGAGGCGTGCGGCAATCTGCGGATTGCTGCTGTCCAGGCGGCGTACGGTTTCCGCCAGGAACTGATACCCGGAGCCGTCCTGATGATGGAAGTGCACCAGGTTCTGGCCGGCAAAAGCCCCGACCACGGAACGGATCTTGTTGGGATTCTTCCAGTCGAAGGCTTCGTGGGCCAGCAATTGCCGGACCGCAGCCAGATCACCTGAAACGGGGCTTGATGCCTGAATGGAGAACCATTGCTCTACCACCTGCGGGTCCTGGTGCCACTGCTGGTAGAAGGCATCCAGCGCCCGTTCCCGCTCGGCGGTAAACGGTGAATTCACCAACGCCCGCAGGGCGCCCGACTGGTCGGTCATATTGGAAGCGTTATGGAACTGCTCCAGCGCCAGTAAAAGCGCCTCCTCATCTCCGATATGCAGCAGCCAGGCCAGAGCCATATTGCGCAGACTACGGCTGGCAACGTCTTCTGGTGTCACCTGATACTGCTCCTGAGGCTGCTGTCGCCGGTAACAGGCCAACAGGTCATCCCGCAGCGTAGTGGCCAGAGTTTCCAGAACCCGCTCCCGCGCGTTGTGGATAACCTGAACATCCGGGCTGTCTGCGAGCTCGATCAGATAGGCCTCAGTGGGCAACTGCAGCATTTTTGCCACCAGCGCCTGATCCGCGCTCTGATCGTTAAGCAGGAGACGGCTGGCTTCGATCAGACGGGAATCCACCTCGGCCTCGGCGTGGCCTGCCACTTCTGAAATGACTTCCACCGCCAGACGCTGGCCCGCATCCCAACGGTTGAACCCGTCGCTGTCGTGGCTCATCAGGAACATCAGCTGGTCCCGGGTCCAGGGATACTGAACCCGAACCGGTGCCGAGAAATCCCGCAACAGAGACGGCACGGGCCGCTCTTTGATACCGTTGAACTCGAAGGTATGAGTGGCCTCGGTCAGCTCAAGAATCCGGGTGGCCTGATCACTGGCCGGCTCCCCAGCCAGGTTGAGCGGCAGGTCGGCACCATCTGTGCCCAGCAGGCCCAGGGCAAAGGGAATGTGCTGGGGCTGCTTGCCGGTCTGGCCCGGGGTGTCGGGGATCGACTGCCGAATGGTCAGACGGTAGCGTTGTGCCGCCAGATCGTAATCATCCTCCACCGTCAGCACCGGCGTTCCGGCCTGGTCGTACCACAGGCGGAACTGGCTCAGGTCACGGCCGCTGACATCCTCCATGGCCCGAACAAAGTCATCGGTGGTCACGGCCTGACCATCGTGACGCTCAAAATAAAGGTCACTGCCCTTGCGGAACAGCTCCGGTCCCAGCAGGGTGTGGAGCATTCGAACCACTTCGGCACCTTTCTCATAAATGGTCAGGGTGTAGAAGTTGGAAATTTCCATGTAGGAGGCCGGCCGTACCGGGTGGGCCATGGGCCCTGCATCCTCGGCAAACTGGGCCGTGCGAAGTACGGTGGCGTCTTCAATGCGCTTGACGGTCGGTGAGCCCATATCGGCCGAGAACTGGGCATCCCGGAACACGGTAAAGCCCTCTTTCAGGCTGAGCTGGAACCAGTCACGGCAGGTGACCCGGTTGCCGGACCAGTTGTGGAAATACTCGTGAGCAACAATGGACTCAATGCGCTGAAATGCCATATCGGTTTCAGATTCAGGCCGAGCCAGCACGCAGGACGAGTTGAAGATGTTGAGCCCCTTGTTCTCCATGGCGCCCATGTTGAAATCGTCCACCGCGACAATCATGAAGATGTCCAGGTCGTATTCGCGGCCATAGACTTCTTCGTCCCAACGCATGGCCCGTTTCAGGGAGTCAAGCGCATAGGCGGTCTTGTCCGCATTGCGGGGCTCCACGTAGATGCGCAGGTCAATGTCCCGCCCGGACATGGTACGAAAGGTGTCGGTCTTCTCTACCAGATCCCCGGCCACCAGCGCGAACAGGTAGCTGGGCTTCGGGAACGGGTCCTCCCACGAGGCCCAGTGCCGGCCGCCCTCGAGCTTGCCCGTGCCCGTGCGGTTGCCGTTC
>JAJUHY010000090.1 GCA_029265735.1 Marinobacter segnicrescens
AGCGGCCGCTGCTGTTCAATGATTGCTTCAATAACCGGCTTCTTGCAATCCAGACAACCGATTCCTGCGCTGCGGCAGCCGCTTTGCACCCACTCCTGCGTGGTCTCGTCCGAGTAGATCTGATGGAAACCCCATACCGGGCATTTCTCCGGTTCGCCGGGATCAGACCGGCGCACCCGCTGGGGGTCAGTGGGCATGGTCCGCACCTTCTCCACGACAGTATCCGGAGCTTCCCGCAAGCCGATCAGGTTGTTCCTGTTACGGGACATTTTGTGACCGTCCAGCCCCGGCAGCCCGGCGGTATCAGTCAGCATCGCCTGAGGCTCAGGCAACAGCACCCGGGCACCGCCTTCGATATACCCGTACAGACGTTCACGGTCGCCAAGGGACATGTTCTGCTGTTCCGCGAGTAACGCCCGGGCGGTTGCCATTGCCTCAGGATCGCCCTCTTCCTGATAACGTTTCCGGAGTGAGCGATAAAGCCGCGCATTTTTCTTGCCCAGTTTTGTGACGGCAGCCTCAGCCAGTTCCTCAAAGCGCGGCTCACGACCATAAAGATGATTAAAGCGGCGGGCGATGTCCCGGCAGATTTCAATATGGGGAACCTGTTCAGCGCCGACTGCGACCCGGCCGGCCCGAAACAGCAGGATATCGGCGCTCTGTAACAGAGGATAACCCAGATATCCGTAAGTTGCGCTGTCATTCTCAGGAGCCTTCTCCTGAAGGTCCTTGTATCCCGGCACCCGTTCAAGCCAACCGACGGGCGTAATCGTAGAGAGCAACAGATGCAGCTCGGCATACTCGGGCACTGCGGACTGAACGAACAGTGTGGCGGAACCCGGGTTAACGCCTGCCGCCAGCCAGTCAATAACCAGCTGCCAGATGTTCTCACGGATGCTGGCAGGATCGACGTGGCGGTTGGTCAGGGCATGCCAGTCTGCGACGAAGAAAAAACACTCGAATTCATGCTGGAGCTTCAACCAGTTCTTCAGTACCCCGTGGTAATGACCCAGGTGCAATGGCCCGGTGGGCTGCATGCCTGACACTACCCGTTGCTGGGAATCGACTGAACCCAAACCACGAACTCCTTCTGGAAACAATGACCGGACATGATAAATCAGACCCTGGCCGGTTAACAGAATTCGCCCACCTCAATACGCAAAACCCCCGCTCCGGTCACACCGGGCGGGGGTTCAGGCAACCTTCAGAAAACCTTTCGGTTTACCAGCCGGTAGCTTCTTTCAGCGCCTTGCCAATATCAGCCAGGCTGCGAACGGTGGTCACGCCCGCGTCCTGCAGGGCAGCAAACTTCTCGTCTGCTGTACCTTTACCACCGGAAATGATGGCGCCAGCGTGGCCCATGCGCTTGCCCGGAGGTGCAGTAACGCCTGCGATGTAGGACACAACCGGCTTGGTTACGTTCTCTTTGATAAAGGCGGCTGCTTCTTCCTCAGCGGTACCACCGATTTCACCGATCATCACAATCGCTTCGGTTTCGGGGTCTTCCTGCAGCAGCTTCAGGATATCGATAAAGCTGGAGCCCGGAATCGGGTCACCACCGATGCCAACACAGACAGACTGGCCAAAGCCAAAGTCCGTAGTCTGCTTGACCGCTTCATAAGTCAGGGTGCCGGAGCGGGAAACAATACCCACCTTGCCCTTCTGGTGGATATGCCCCGGCATGATGCCGATCTTGCACTCGCCCGGAACAATCACGCCCGGACAGTTGGGGCCGATCATGCGCACGCCTTTACGATCAACGTACTCTTTAGCGTAGAGCATGTCGATGGTCGGAATGCCTTCAGTGATACAAACGATCAGCTTGATACCGGCATCGGCCGCTTCAACGATGGCGTCCTTACAGAACGGAGCCGGTACGTAGATAACCGTGGCTTCAGCGCCGGTCGCTTCGACTGCTTCACGAACCGTGTTGAACACCGGCAGACCCAGATGCTCAGTGCCGCCCTTGCCGGGGCTGACACCGCCAACCATCTTGGTACCGTACTCAAGAGCCTGCTCGGAGTGAAAGGTACCCTGGGCGCCAGTAAAGCCCTGACAGATAACCTTGGTGTCTTTGTTAATCAGGATACTCATTACTTACCCCCTGCAGCTTTAACGACTTGCTCTGCGGCATCCGCCAGGCTTGCGGCGGCAATAATGTTGAGGCCACTCTCACTCAGTACCTTGGAGCCCAGCTCGGCATTGTTACCTTCCAGACGAACTACCACCGGAACCTTGACGCCTACTTCCTTGACTGCACCGACGATACCTTCGGCAATCATGTCACAGCGGACGATACCACCGAAAATGTTCACCAGTACGGCCTTCACGCTGTCGTCCGACAGGATGATCTTGAACGCTTCGGATACGCGCTCTTTGGTCGCGCCGCCGCCAACGTCCAGGAAGTTGGCCGGCTCACCGCCAGACAGCTTGATGATGTCCATGGTACCCATGGCCAGACCGGCACCGTTAACCATACAGCCGATGTTGCCGTCCAGAGCTACGTAGTTCAGTTCCCACTTGGCCGCTTCCGCTTCGCGGGCGTCTTCCTGGGAGGGGTCGTGCATTTCCTGGATTGCCTTCTGACGGTACAGAGCGTTACCGTCGACGTTGATCTTGGCGTCCAGGCAATGGAGGTTGCCTTCACTGGTAATTACCAGCGGGTTCACTTCCAGCAGCGCCAGATCTTTATCTTCAAACAGTTTGGCCAGGCCGACAAAGATGTTGGCAAACTGGTTTACCTGGGCACCTTTCAGGCCCAGTTTAAAGGCCAGCTCACGGCCCTGGTAAGGCTGCGGTCCGACCAGCGGGTCGATCTCTGCCTTCAGGATTTTCTCAGGGGTTTCCTCGGCAACGGTCTCGATCTCAACACCGCCCTCGGTGGATGCCATAAAGACAATACGGCGGGTCGCACGGTCGACGACCGCGCCCAGGTACAGTTCCTGATCGATATCGGTCAGGGACTCAACCAGAATTTTGCTGACCGGCTGCCCTTTCTCGTCAGTCTGAAAGGTCACCAGGTTCTTGCCCAGCCACTGCTCAGCGAAGGCCTTGATCTCTTCCTTGCTCTTGACAAGCTTGACCCCACCAGCCTTTCCACGGCCACCGGCGTGGACCTGGGCCTTCACAACCCAGCCGTCACCGCCAATCTTGTCTGCCGCTGCAGCGGCCTCTTCAGGAGTATCACAGGCGTAGCCTTTGGATACGGGCAGGCCGTACTCAGCGAACAGCTGCTTGGCCTGATATTCATGCAAATTCATAGTCAAGTGTCCCGCTTTTTAATGGAGGATAACCACATACGGAATGAACCCGCTGGAACCCATCGGAACGAGACCTGAGCTGAATGCCTTCAGCCCCACTCCGATACGCTCCCTGATGCGAATTCGCTACGATACGCCGGGGATCGCCTCAGCGCATCTAAACACCGTGGGGCAGCGCGGCATATTGTCCGCCGCACAGGCAGGTCATACAGGCCTGTCCCGCTGCCCCAACCGGTATTATTTCTTTTTACGACGATTGGCAATATGAATGGCGCCACCGTCGACTGCCAGAGCCGCTTCATGCACAGCCTCAGACAGCGTCGGGTGCGCAAAGCAGGTCAGAGCCAGATCTTCAGCGCTGGAACCGAACTCCAGGGCAATAACACCCTGAGCCACGATTTCAGACGCCTGCGGGCCAACAATATGCAGACCCAGAACCCTGTCAGTCTTCTCGCAGGCGATGATCTTGACCAATCCTGCCGTCGCGTTGGCGGCCATGGCCCGGCCGTTAGCCGCAAACGGGAAAGTTCCCACCTTGTAGGCTTCACCCTCTGCCTTGACCTGCTCTTCGGTCTTGCCGACCCAGGCCACTTCCGGGGCCGTGTAGATCACGCTTGGGATCGCATCGTAGTTGACCTGGGGCTTATTGCCCGCGATGCGCTCGGCTACCATCACGCCTTCTTCAGACGCTTTGTGAGCCAGCATGGGGCCGCGAACCACGTCGCCGATGGCCCAGACGCCTGGTGCGTCGGTTTTGCACTGGTCATCAACGAAAATGAACCCACGCTCATCCAGATTGACGCCGGAGTCTGCTGCCAGCAGGTTTTCGGTATTTGGCCGACGGCCTACGGCAACGATAAGCTTGTCAAACTTTAGCTGCTCCTTGCCCTTGCTGTCTTCGTAGTCCACATAAACCAGTTTGCGCTTGACCTCGGCGTTGGTCATGCGGGTACCAAGTTTGACGTCCAGTCCCTGTTTGGTGAACTGTTTCAAGGCCTCTTTGGCAACCTGCTGGTCGACGGCTGGCAGGAAGGTATCAAGGGCTTCCAGCACCGTCACTTCCGAGCCCAGGCGAGCCCAGACGGAACCCAGCTCCAGACCGATGACGCCGGCTCCGATTACACCGAGGCGCTTGGGCACCTCGTCAAACTCCAGCGCACCTTCTGAATCGACAATATACTCGCCATCAAAGGGTGCAGGAGGAATCTCAATGGGTTTCGAGCCGCTGGCGATGATCACGTTGTCAGCTTCATAAACCCTGGTTTTTCCGTCCTTGTCGGTTACTTCTACCTGCTTGTTAGCCAGCAGTTTGCCATGGCCGTGGATCGAGGTAACGCCGTTGGACTTGAACAGACCGGCAATACCCATGGTCAGCTGGCCGACGATACCCGCCTTCCGCTCCATCATCTTGCCAACGTTGATCTTCACATCGCTCAGCTCAATGCCCTGGTCCGCATAGCTGTGCTGTGCCTCTTCATATTTGTGGGAAATTTCCAGCAAGGCCTTGGAAGGAATACAGCCTACGTTCAGACAGGTACCACCGAGCACTTGCTTTTTGCCGTCTTCGGAAGTCCAGGATTCTACGCACGCGGTTTTGAGACCCAACTGGGCCGCCTTGATCGCAGCCACGTAACCACCAGGGCCTGCGCCAATGACGATTACATCGTACTTGTCAGACATGTTCTATCCCGTTTTCTGGCGGAAACCCCGGCAGGCGTGCTCGCCTCCGGGGCTTCGGTGTGAGTTTGATGGGTTCAGGCGTCCAGCAGGATGCGGGCCGGATCCTCGATCATTTCCTTGATCGCAACCAGGAACTGAACGGCGTCTTTGCCATCGATCATGCGGTGATCGTACGACAGTGCCAGGTACATCATCGGCAGAATCTCGACCTGACCGTTAACCGCCATCGGGCGCTCCTGAATCTTGTGCATACCCAGGATGGCTGTCTGCGGCGGGTTCAGAATCGGCGTTGAAAGCAGGGAGCCAAAGATACCACCGTTAGTGATTGTAAAGGTGCCGCCCGTCATGTCTTCGATGCTGAGCTTTCCATCCTTCGCCTTCTGGCCGAACTCAATAATCTTCTTCTCAATATCGGCCAGGCCCAGAGAATCCACATCACGGACCACAGGAACCACCAGGCCACGCTCTGTAGACACGGCAATGCCGATATCCTGATAGCCATGGTAGACCATATCGTTGCCATCAATGGAAGCGTTCACCGCCGGGAACCGCTTGAGCGCCTCGGTGGCTGCCTTTGCAAAGAACGACATAAAGCCGAGCTTCACACCGTGACGGTTTACAAACGAGTCCTGGTACTGCTTGCGCAGATCCATGATCGGCTTCATGTTCACTTCATTGAACGTGGTGAGCATGGCCGCTTCGCTCTGCGCCTGCACCAGGCGTTTGGCGATGCTGGCCCGCAGACGGGTCATGGGTACACGCTTTGACGGCCGATCGCCAAGAGGAATGTCCACTGTCGGCGCAGACGCCGCCTTAGCGGTGCTCTGGCTGCTACCGGAACTCTTGTTACCGTCAATATGGGCCTGAACATCTTCCTTGGTAACACGACCGCCCTTGCCGGTGCCTTTTATGGTCTTCGGATCAATGTCATTTTCGTCAGCCAGTTTGCGGGCTGCCGGGCTAAGAACTGCGTCATCCGAGGCTGCACTGCTTTCGCTGGTTTCATCACTGCCGGAAGTCGCTTTCTCAGAATCCTGCGCTTTATCGCTGCCGGACTCTGCCTGACTCTCGCCCACTTCGCCGGCCTTGAACCGTCCGATAACCTCACCGCTCTCGACGGTATCGCCCTCATCCTTGAGAATCTCTTCAATCACACCGTCGGCCGGTGCGACCACTTCCAGGACAACCTTGTCTGTCTCAATATCGACAATAAGTTCATCGCGCTCACAGGGTTCGCCTGGTTTCTTGTGCCAGGTAGCGACGGTGCCTTCAGCGACCGACTCTGGGAACACGGGGGCTTTTATTTCAGTTGACATTTCAATTCCTTACGCTCGGTAGCTCGTCACAGTTCAAAGGCGTCATTTATTAGTTTTTTCTGTTCCTCGACGTGCACGGTCATGTAGCCCGCCGCCGGTGCGGCTGAAGCTTCACGACCGGCGTAGGTCAGATAAAGCTTCGGATTCAGTCGATGCAGAGCAGCTCGCATATGGTGCTGGCTGCAGTACCAGGCGCCCTGGTTCATCGGCTCTTCCTGACACCAGACTGCATGCTTGAGCTTAGTGTAAGGTGCCAGCAACTCATCCAGGTCATCGCCCGGGAACGGGTACAGCTGCTCGATCCGGATAATGACTACATCGTCGCGACCGTCTGCCTTCTTCTTCTCCAGCAAATCGTAGTACACCTTACCGCTACAGAGGATCAGTCGGGTGACTTTTTTCGGATCGGACGGTTCTTTCTCAGGCAGTACCGTCTGGAAGGTGCCCGATGTCAGGTCTTCAAGCTCTGACGTTGCCTCTTTATGGCGCAGCAGGCTCTTCGGCGTAATGGCGACCAGTGGCTTGCGCAGCGGACGTTTGACCTGACGGCGCAGCATGTGGAAGACCTGCGAAGGCGTGGTCGGCACACATACCTGGATGTTCTGTTCCGCGCACAGCTGCAGGAAACGTTCCAGCCGCGCTGAAGAGTGCTCCGGCCCCTGCCCTTCATAGCCGTGAGGCAGCAGCAGGGTCAGTCCACACAGACGGCCCCACTTGTGCTCTCCGCTGGTAAGGAACTGGTCGATCACCACCTGAGCACCGTTGGCAAAGTCACCAAACTGGGCTTCCCATATGACCAGTGCGTTCGGAGTCGTCGTGGCGTAGCCATATTCGAACGCCATTACTGCCTCTTCCGACAACAGCGAATCGTAGATTTCAAGCTTGGGCTGATTCTC
>JAJUHY010000105.1 GCA_029265735.1 Marinobacter segnicrescens
CGGGTGATGACCTTACCGGTGTGTTCGCCGCTGGCGATGGCGTCTTCGATCAGGCTCTCAATAAAATTATGGGCTTTCTTGGACTCGGCGCTCATAGTGACTCGGAATGAAAAGAAATGGGCTGAAACCGTCTATTATACTCATAAAACAGGGCGGGACTCATGCATGGCTGCCCGGTGTTGCGTACAATACCCCTGATCCGATGTTTTATCCTTCTAACACAGGAAACCTCAATGATACTGCTGCAAACCACACACGGTGACATCAAGCTCGAACTGGACCACGCCAAGGCTCCGGAAACGGCGAAGAACTTCGAGCAATACGTACGGGATGGCTTCTATGACGGCCTGATCTTTCACCGCGTTATCAGCAACTTCATGATTCAGGGCGGCGGCTTTGACCCTGACATGCAGCCCCGCAAAACCCGTGAGCCCATTCAGAACGAGGCCGACAACGGCCTGAGCAACATGCAGGGCACCGTCGCCATGGCTCGTACCATGGACCCACATTCCGCGACCGCACAGTTCTTCATCAACGTCGAAAACAACGGCTTTCTGGACCATACCGCCAAGAATGCCGAAGGCTGGGGCTACTGCGTATTCGGCCGCGTAGTGGAAGGCATGGATACCGTCGACCGTATCCGCGCAGTGCGTACGGCAAGCAAGGGGTTCCATGACGACGTCCCGACAGAAGACGTCATTATCAATAAAGCCCAGGTTCTGGGGGACGGAGAGGAAGGGTGACTGTTCGCTTTATTTCCGACCTGCACCTGGAAGAATCCCGCCCGGACATCACCCGGGCGCTACTGGACTTTCTCCGGGACAAGGCACTGAAAATCGATGCCCTATACATCCTTGGCGATTTCTTTGAAGCATGGATTGGCGATGATGAGCGGACGCCGCTCCAGGATCAGGTGGCGGCCGCGCTGAAAGAAGTCAGCAGCAGCGGCACCGCCCTGTATCTGATGCACGGCAACCGCGACTTCCTGTTGGGAGAAGACTTCTGCAACCGGTGTGGCGGGGAACTCCTGCCTGACCCGGTAGTGGTCGATCTTTACGGCACCCCCACCCTGCTGATGCATGGCGACAGCCTGTGCACGGCAGATGTGGAGTATCAGAAGTTCCGGACCAACATGCGCAACCCCCAGTGGCAGCAGATGTTCCTGCAGCGCCCCCTCGCTGACCGGCAGACCGTGGCCCGTCAGTTGCGGGAGATCAGCATGGCGAAAAACCAGGGCAAGGCAGAAACCATTATGGATGTGACGCCGGAAGAAGTGATCCGGGTAATGGAAGAACATGGCGTCCAGCGCCTGATACACGGGCATACTCACCGTCCCGCCATACACGAGCTGACTGCCAGCGGGGCACCCGCAACCCGAATTGTCCTCGGAGACTGGGATACCCATGCCTGGTGGCTGGACGTAACCCCCGACGCCGACCCTGCCCTGCACCATCAGGCCTTGTCAGCGAATTCATGAGCTTACAGAGGGCCTGACCATGTCCGTTCTCCGGGCACTTCAGGATCAGCGGCTCGGACTGACCGTGCTGCTGGCCTTTATCTGGCTGTTGCTGGTCAGGTTCTGCTTTTTTCTGCAAAGCGGGGTATGGCCGGAAACCGACCGGCTTCTGCTCAGCGACGCGGTTGGTGCCGTCACCCTGGCGGGGATTTTGATACTGGCCCACACCTTCTGGCTCAGAACGGTGCTGGTGATCGCCCTGGGCTGCCTGCTCACGGCCTCTGCCATGCACCTGGCCGCCCATGGAACCTTTCCCCGGGTGGCAATGATCAGCAAAAGCGCAGATCCGGTTTTTCTGACCTCCTCTGTCTTTAACTCCCAACTACTGGTGCTGCCGCTGTACCTGGCACTGGCATGGCTGCTGATTCTGGCCTATCGCCGGCTGGCGCCGCGCCCGCCCCGACGGCTGGCCGTAGGCACGCTAATGGTTGTGCTGTCCACCAGCCTCTACATGGCCGCGTCTCATAGCCTCACTACTTCTCGCAACAGCGTGGTTACCGGCTTTATCGCCCAGATTCCCACCACGATTGCGGGCCCGGCCGGTGCCCTGCTTGGCAGCCGGGTAGCGGAAACAATTACGCCGGATGATCCGGAGGCGGAACAGGATTTTTTTGAGGTGGATGTGGCCGAGCCCCGGGTGAGCCGGTCCCCCAACGTCCTTCTGATCCTCATCGAAGGCCTGTCGTCCGGGTACTTTCCCTCGGTCAGTGAATACCATGGGCTGACCCCCGTAGTCTCACTACCCGAACTTGAGCAGAAGCTCACCGAGACAGGTTTCCGACTTTACCGTAATACTCTCAGCATGGAGCGGCAAACTGACCGGGGCACTTTCGCCATCCTGTGTGGCCGCTATCCGGATTTTCAGCGCCTGTCGACCAAGATGAAAGATGTGGCTGATGGCGAGGCCTTCCCGCTTTGCATGCCGGACCTCCTTAGATCAGAAGGCTACACCACGGCGTACTGGCAGGCGGCACCACTGAGCTATATGGACAAGGACCGGTTCATGCCCAGGGCCGGCTTTACAGAGGTTACCGGTTCCGAAGTCTTCGTTGAAGAAGGCGAGACACCCGGCGGCTGGGGACCACCGGATCCGGTGTTCTTTGCCAATATTGCCGAGCGGCTCACCGACCTGAACCGGCAGACATCACCGTGGATGGTAACTATCCTGAACGTGGGCACCCATCATCCTTTTGATACCGGTGGTGAAAGCGCCGATGCGGAGCTGGAGAGTAATACCCTGCCGACGGACCCGTTACAGGCTCGCCGTAACGCCATGAAGGTCATGGAGCAGAGTCTGATTACATTTCTGGATGAAATGGAGGCCGCGGGTGTTCTGGACCATACTCTGGTTATCCTGACATCGGACGAATCCGGTGGCTTTGTCCGGCAGGACCAGGAATCTGTTCCCCTGAACGGCAATACTGGCGTACTGGCCGTGCGGCCGCCGGATTCGGAGGACCTGATGCATTATGCAGATAGGGATCGGATTGTGGCACAGCTTGATATTCCACTGACCATACTCGATGCGACCGGTTCCAGCCGGTCCCAGGCTGCGATGACCGGGCGCAGTCTGCTGAGCGACAAGTCCTCAGACCCCAGAGATCTGCTGCTTGCAGACACCTATATCGGCATGAAATTCTTTCTCAGGGAGTCCGGCCAGTTGCTGGCCTGTACTGAAAGCCTGCTGCGCTGTGAAACCTGGGAGTTCGACCCCGAGCGCCTGTTCGGGACCCTGACTCCCACCAATCAGGAACCGTTTCTGACACTGGCGCAGCGGCTGCGTCTTTTTGGCGAATCCGCCCGACTACCCACCGGACCCTCTGCCGGTGGTGAGTAATGCGCCGGCTGGCTGATACTCGGTCCGTGCTGCGTCGCCACCGGCGCAGCCTGTTACTGTATCACCTGTTTTTCACCGGCCTGACACTGGCCGTTCTCGGTCCTGCAATTGGTGCACTTGTGGCAGCTCTGGAGCCGGTCACCGGCGAGGGCGCTATTAGCACTGGTGGTATCGCTACCTTTCTACTTTCTCCCGGCGGCCTGCTCTGGCTGGCAGTGACACTGACGGCCCTGATGATCACCCTCGCCCTTGAACAGGCCGGCATGACTTTGATCGTCGCATCCGACCGCCCCATGGGGGAGTGTCGGCTGACACTGATCGCGCTCTGGCAGGTGGCAAGACGTTTCGGCAAGCTGCTGCGACTGACCATCTTTCAGGTGGTGGTCCATCTCTGCGTCGCCCTGCCTTTTCTGCTGGTCATCGCGCTGGCCTGGTGGGGCTTGCTGTCGTCCTACGAAGTCTATTTTATCCGTATCACACGACCACCGGAGCTGTGGTGGTTTGCCGCCATCGCGGGAGTGGCGCTGACTGGCATGCTTGTGTGTAACGGCTGGCTGTTTCTACGGTGGAGCCTGGCTGAACCCATAGTGACGCTGGAAAAGGTGCCAGTCAGACGGGCGCTGGCAATCAGCAGTCAGCGCATTCATGGCAGCAAAAGCAAGCTGCTCATTCTGCTGGTGGTAGTTGGCGTGCTGCTTATCGCCCTGCCAGCGCTTTTCACCTGGGTCTTCCAGCTGCTGGGCACTCCTTACCTGGCCCTGGTGCCTGACTCGCCTCAGGCCCTGCTACCGGCGATCACCGCTTATATAGCACTGTATCTGCTTTTTATGGTCATTCTGACCTTCGGTCTTTCTGCCGGCTACAGCCTGTTGATCTATCAGGCATACCGGGTGACCGGCGGCCACCCCTCGCCTCAACCCGGCTCGCCACCATCGTCAGTGACCGGAGTCCGGGCCTGGCTGGTGGAGGGAGTTCTTCTCGCCATTGTCGTGGTGCAGGCCGTTCTTGTTGTCAGCGCCTTTGATACCCCCGAAGAAGTCACCATCACCGCCCATCGTGGCAATGCCTTTCTGGCCCCTGAAAATACCGCCAGCGCCATGGAGCGCGCCATTGAGGATGGGGCTGACTACCTGGAAGTGGATGTCCGCATGACCCGGGACGGCGAGCTGGTCCTGTGGCACGATGCGGACCTGCAGCGCCTGCTAGGTCGCCCGGAACGGATTTCGTCCCTGTACTGGGATGATATACGGGAGCTGGACGCCGGCAGCTGGTTTGCGCCGGAGTTTGCGGGGGAGACCATCCTCACGCTCAGTGAGCTGATCGACATGGCCAGGGGGCGGGCCGGGCTGTTCCTGGACCTGAAACCCGACCATAACAGCCGTGACCTGACCCGACGGGTGGTTGCCCTGCTGCAGGAAAAGGACGCGGTGGAAGGAACCGTAATAGCCGCCGCAGAACGGTACGTCCTTTCGGAAGCGAAAGCGCTGGCACCAGAGCTGAAAACGGCGCTGCTGGCGCAGTTTGTTATCGGGCCGTTAAATGATCAGGGGTTCGATATTCTGGGCTTGCGATATAACCAGGCCAATGCCGGGGCCGTCGCCCGGGCACGGCAGCTGGGTTACGAACTCCATGTCTGGACGGTGAATCAGCCCGCTGAGATGTCCCGCATGATCGACATGGGTGTCGACAACATTATCACCGACCGACCGGACGTACTGTCACGATTACTCGCCGCCCGGGCCGGACTCTCGGAAACCGAGCGACTGGCCATCAAGCTGAGAAACTGGCTGAGGTAGAGCCAGCCTGTCAGTCTCAGTGCGGAGAGTAGGCTTCAGGCTCCTGATAAGTAGCTACCCGATTCAACCAGCCCGGCAGCCAGCGTTCCCGTTCAATAGGATTTTCTGCCCGCTGAGCCCGGGCGGTAAGTACCTCGGCGGCTGCTTGCCGGAAGGCAGCCAGGGCAGTTCCAGAATCGTGGTTGTCCATGGATTCCAGCACCTGCAAAAGCCCCCAGCCCACGCCATCGTAGCGTTCGGACTCAGCCAGCCCCTCGCCCTTGAAGTTGACATAATCGATCAGGGCATAGGCGCCGCCCGGGGTTTCCGTCAGTTGGCGGATCTTGTTGAGGGTTGCCTCGTAGTCACCGGACGCCTCTGCCACCCGCTGCAAGGCGGTCTGTGCACGAGTCAGAATAAACGCAGCCTGCCCGGCCTGCTCACGCTCCAGCATGTCCCGGAGCTGCTCAATCCGATCGTCATGGTGTTCTGCTTGCAGGAAAGCATCGCGATCTGGCCAGGGCGCCCCCTGCTCTATGGCTTCCAGCAGCCACCCGGGCAGCTCTGCGTTCTGACTGTCCAGAAAGCGGACCATGTCAGGGAAGCTTTCAACAAAGCGCCCGCCGGCTCCCACCGGGTACCAGATAAAATGGCCGACACCCAGGGACGGGAACGCTTCGCCCTCATTCCAGTGCACCAGGCAGGAACGGCGGGAGGCACATTCGTTACGATAGATCTGACGTCCCACCCAGGCCAGTTGCGGGCCAGACAGCTCAAGTGCAGGCTGCTGGATTGGCCGTTCTTCCGGGCCAGACGAACTGCAGCCGGTGATCAGCAACACCAAGGCGGATACCAGCCACAAACTCCCCCTTGCCGCCTTAAAAACGCCTGGCTTTGCTCTGACCCCCACGACCTCTCCCAAATGCTATTTCAAACGGAACCAGGCCCGGCACCGTATCGCTCAAGCACGGGGCCGTCCGATTTTCTCTTCGGCGCTGCAGGAAGGTCAAACCCCCAACGGGTGATATCGACTCCGAAACTTTCGTGGAACCGCTGCATGTCCGGCGCCAGTTGCTCCATGATATAGGCCTGCTCCGATGGCGCCAGTTTGCGCGGCCTGCGGGGCGACACGGACGCCAGAATGCGCTGGCCAGAACGTCGTACCGACTCCGGCATACTCTGCGTCATCCGCCCCAGCGGTGAACGCTTCACCCAACGCTCCAGCGTACTCTGGACCCGGGTCTGATTGGCCACAGAAAAGGAAGCAGGCTGATAACTCTCATCGATGCCAAGAAACCGGCAGACCTTTGACACCACTTTATCCGGAGCCGCCTTCAGCTCATCAAAATCCAGCACCAGAAAATCCCTCTGCGGAAAGAAGCGCAGATACTGGGACAGTTGCAGATAGTAATTGGAGGTATTGATCAGGTGATCGTCCACAATCCGATCGGTAAACTCCACATCACGAAGCATGTAATTGTAATGGGAAACAATGCGGTCGAGGGGATTGCGGACAATATAAAGAAACTTGGGTCGGATGCCATGCCCATGAATACGCTGCGGCACCCCTGCCTCGCGGGGAAACTTGCTGTACCCCGTCGATGCCTCCATGGCGAACCTGTGCACGGAGGGATCGAAGTTCCAGAGCTGATGGTACTCGCTGACTTCCAGACCATGGCGCTGGAGAGA
>JAJUHY010000064.1 GCA_029265735.1 Marinobacter segnicrescens
AGCCAGCACATTAATAACGATGACCTCTTCTGCCGGCGGGCGGCTCGCACCCGCCTTTGGCTGGCTTGCTGCCGCAATATCACGCTCGATCCGGTTAGCGGTATCTTCTTCAACGTCGGTGATGGTCGGCGGCTCAGAACGTTTGCGGAACAGATTCTTCTTTTCCGGACGGCGCGTCACACGAACGGTGCGGGCTTCCCCTGGTAGGGCTTCGTAGGCGGGTTCGTCAGCTTCGCCGGAAAGAGGCTCAGGATCCGGTTCGACTAGTGATTCGGACTCAGGCCTGGCCTTCGCAGTAAATGCCTCAGGTCCCGGCGCTGATCCGGTCCTGTGATCGTCTGCCGGTGCGGGGTGCTCTGGTTCCAGTGCCTCTGTCCCGCTGTCATCGAACTCTAGGCGGTTATCTGGCTCAGGGCTGTTATTTCGCTCAAGGCTGTCATCTGGCTCGGGGCCGTAATCGGTCTCGTCGGTTACGGCCGCAGAGGTGAAGTAACCCCGCTCTTCCAGTGTGTCACGGGATACCGTGCGGGCACCGCCATTGGGCAGTTCAGGATTGAAGTCGTCGTCCAGTGGCGACCCTTCAAGGTCGTCAGCCCCCATTCCCTGGGAAATGGTGATGGCATCTTTGCGTGCACGGCGCATGCGCCGCAGACCATCCACAACGATAACCAGAATTATCAGGGCACCAATGGCAATCAACCATTCCCGAAGCGACATAACAACGTGATCCTGTCTATGGTCCTTGAAACGGTAACTCTATGAAAAGACCAGCATGAATACAACGCAATCGATAATCAGGTGGCGGTTTTTTCATGTCTGCCTCATGTGGGAGGTCAGGCTTCCGCCAGCGCAGCGGCCTCTTCCACATCCACCGACACCAACCGCGAACACCCTGGCTCATGCATGGTGACGCCCATCAGCTGGTCCGCCATTTCCATGGCAATCTTGTTATGGGTAATGTAGATGAACTGAACCTGAGATGACATCTCTTTCACCATCCTGGCGTACCGGCCCACGTTGGCATCATCCAGCGGCGCGTCTACCTCATCCAGCATACAGAACGGTGCCGGGTTGAGCTGGAAGATAGAGAACACCAGCGCGATGGCCGTCAGTGCTTTTTCGCCCCCGGACAGCAGGTGGATGGTGCTGTTTTTCTTTCCGGGCGGCCGCGCCATGATGGTAACCCCGGTCTCCAGCAGGTCTTCACCGGTCAGCTCCAGATAGGCGTTACCGCCACCAAATACTTTCGGGAACAGCGCCTGCAGGCCGCCGTTTACCTGGTCGAAAGTCTCCTTGAAGCGCTGCCGGGTTTCCCGATCGATACGGCGGATGGCACTGTCCAGGGTTTCCAGCGCCTCCATCAGGTCCCCATGCTGGCTGTCGAGGTAGGTCTTGCGCTCACTCTGGACCTGGTATTCTTCGATGGCCGCCAGGTTGATAGCGCCCAGGCGCTGAATACGGGCGGCAGTTTTCTCCAGTTCTTCGGACCATCCCTGCTCCGACGCCTCTGCCGGCAACCGGTCCAGAATATCCACCAGTTTTACATCCAGGTCCTGCAACTGCTCGAGATGGTTCGCGGCGCGAATCTCCAGGGCCTGGGATTCCATGCGTAACCGTTCAAGACGACTGCGGATTTCCTGGGCGCCGTGTTCCGCCTGACTGCGAAACTGCTCTTTCTCCCGCACCTGCCGATCAATGTCCTCAAGCGCGTTGCGGGCGACTGAGAGCTTCTCCTCTTCGGCCAGGCGACGATCGAGCAGCCCTTCCAGCTGCATTTCGAGGTCTTCGATGGGGGCCTCGGCGCTTTCCCGGTTCTCCCGCAGGATTTCCAGACGCTCGTCCAGACGCTGGTCCTGCTGCCGGGTCCGTTCCAGGGTCTGGCGCAGGCCATCTGCCTGACTGGTAAGTGACTGGATCTGCAACTGGAGATGATGGGCATGGTCCCGGTCCGTTCTCGCCTGATGGCGAAGGTGATCCAGACGGCTGCGCAGATCATCCCGCTTGCCCAGCAGGCGCTCTTTCTCTTCCTCGGTGTCCTCGTTTTCCGCCAGTGACTGGTCCCAGCGCATCCGGGCTTCTTCCAGCTCTTCCTGCTTCAGGGCCAGCTGCTCCCGCAGATCCGCCATATCTTCGTCAATCCGGAGCACTCGATCACTGATCTGCTCCGCCCGGGCCTTAAGGCCGCTGATCCGGGATGCCAGTGCAGAGAGGGATTCCTGAATATGACTGGCCTGCTGCCGCGCTTGTTCCTGCTGCAGCTCTGCGTCCGCCGTCCGCTCGTGCATCACCTCGAGCTTTTCTCGGGCTTCCGCAAGCCGGAGGCCGGCTTCCTCAAGCGCTGCGGACAGTTCATCCACCCGCTGCTGGCGTTCAATCACGCCAGTGCGGGAGCGATCCGATGCCGGCATTTTGAGCCAGCCCCGGCCCAGCCAGACGCCGTCCGGAGTTATCACGGACTGGTGCGGGGCCAGTTCATTCACCACGCTCAGGGCAGCGGCAAGATCCGGCGCGGTGCGGATCTGTCCAAGCCAGTGGGACAGCGCCCCGGCATTGGTGACCCGTGCCGCGAGAGTGCCGGCCGGGCCGTCACCACCGTCGTTCTGTACCAGAGCTATACCGGTGGGAGCGCCAGTCAGACTCCGCGCAAGGTCATCCAGGCTTTCTACCTGAACCGCCTGCAGCAGACTCCCCAGCGCCTCTTCCACTGCAAATTCCCAACCGGGCTCGGTCTGCAGCTGACGGGCTATACGGGGCGCATGGGCGAGACCTGCTTCTGTCAGCCAGTTATTGAGGGTGGCGTCATCAGAACCCAGTTGCTCTTCCAGCAGCGCCTGCTGGGATTCCATCGACGCCCGTAGTGATTGATCCCGCTGGCTCAGCTCGCTGACTACCTGTTCCTGGGCGCGAAGGTCGTCCCTCAGGTCCTGCAACCGCTCGCCTGCTTCTTCGATGGCTTCTGTAGCCACGTCCCGCTCCAGGGTGAGCTCGGACTCCTGGGCCAGCAATTCTTCCAGTTCTTCCCGGTCAACCTGACTGTCCAGAAGCTCTCTTTCGTCTTCAAGGCGACGTTTGCGAGTGAGCAGGTTTTCAATGTCCTGTTCAAGGTTGCGTATGCGGTTCTGGGCCAGTTCGGCTTCCCGACGGGTGTCTGACGATCGTGCGCTGAACAGCTCCCACTGCTGCTGCCAGTCGTTCATGGCCTCTTCTGCTGTTTGCAGCTGAATTGCGGATTCCTCAGCCTGGGCGGCAAGGGTTTCCTGCTCTGGCTCAATCGCGGCCAGTTCTTCGTTGATGGTTTCCAGGCGACTCTCGTCCTGAGCCAGCTCCCGGGCAATTTCTGACCGGCTGGCCAGAGCCTGATCCAGTTCGGTGGCCAATTGGCGGCTGCGTTCCCGCTGATGTTCCAGGCTTTGCTCGACCCGGGCGATATCTGCACCCGCTTCGTAATAACGGGCCTGATTGCGGTTGAATTCGTCGGTCCGCTGTTGGTGTTCGTCCCTCAGGCGCTCAAGAGCAGTCTCCAGATTGACCCGGTCCGTAACGTGCTTTTCAAGTTCAAGCTCGGTTTGCTGCAATTGCTCACGCCGCTGGGCCAGCTCCTGGTCCAGACCTTGCCATCTAAGGGCCGTCAGCTCAGCGCGATACTGGCGTTCACTGGCCTTGAGTTCCTTGTACCGTTCCGCCGCCTGGGCCTGGCGCTGAAGGTGCTGCAGCTGACGGTCCAGTTCATCCCGCAGGTCGGTCAGGCGCTCAAGGTTTTCCTGGGTGCGTCGGATGCGGTTCTCGGTTTCCCGGCGGCGCTCCTTGTAACGGGAGATCCCCGCCGCCTCCTCAATATATACCCGCAACTCCTCGGGCCTGGCTTCAATCAGCCGGGAAATCATCCCCTGCTCGATAATGGCATAGCTGCGCGGGCCGAGACCGGTGCCCAGGAACAGGTCGGTAATATCCCGCCGGCGGCATTTGGTGCCGTTAAGGAAGTAATCCGACTGCCCTTCACGGGACACTCTGCGACGCACGGAGATTTCGTTAAAGCGGGCGAATTCGCCAGGGGCTGAACCGTCGCTGTTATCGAAGATGAGCTCAATGGACGCCTGCCCCACGGGCTTGCGGGCGCTGGAACCGTTGAAAATGACGTCAGTCATGGACTCGCCCCGCAGGTATTTTGCGGAGCTTTCCCCCATCACCCAGCGCACGGCGTCAATTATGTTGGACTTGCCACAGCCGTTGGGACCCACCACCGCCGTCATGTTCGATGGGAATGGCACAGTGGTGGGGTCAACAAATGACTTGAAACCCGCGAGTTTAATGGACTTCAGGCGCATAGTGTTCCGGAATCAGTCTAGCCCGACGGCATGGTCGCAATCGGCGAAGTGTACCACAGGGCTATGCACTGCCCAGCGCGAATCCCTCTCACTTTTGCACTGAACGGCGATTATTTGACGCATTACACGACGCATTCGCCCTGACACAGCAACCGTTACCCTATTTCACTGATTTTAAAGGATCGCTTTTTAACGGCATGGGAATTGCTCAGCTCTCAGCAGTAAAGTCATCGCAAGGCAGAGTCATGGCAGGAACCACCCCCTTTCAGCGTATTACCTCTTCACTGCAGCCTGACAAAATCGCGGCGCTGAAACAGGCACGGGAGGCCTGGGTCCGGGCAGACGATCCGGTCACCCGCCTTTATCGCCGGGTCACCATGACGTTATCGCTGGAAAACCTGCTTGGCATATTCGCGGAAGAACTTGGCAGGGTGATCAGCTTCGGCCAATTTACCTACCGTCACCGGCTGGGTAACCAGGAATTTGTCTATACG
The DNA here is from genome assembly GCA_029265735.1 of Marinobacter segnicrescens. GTDB lineage: Bacteria > Pseudomonadota > Gammaproteobacteria > Pseudomonadales > Oleiphilaceae > Marinobacter > Marinobacter segnicrescens_A. The sequence continues at coordinate 4,820 of JAJUHY010000064.1, forward strand.
TCAGGGGTTGGCGGCGCACACCGATGTGACTACCAGCTCAACCTGGAAGGCATGCACTACGGCACCCTGTCACTGACCCGACGCGCCCGCTTCAGCGAAGACGAACTGGAAGCCATCGAGTTCCTGCTGGGCATTCTGATCAGCCCTCTGCGCAATGCCTGCCAGTATGCACTGGTGGAACAAGCAGGCTCGGGTCACCGCGAGTGCGGGTGTGGCCACCCGCCGCCAGGGAGAAGCTCCCCTTCAGTGGCTGGCGAGGGCTGATGATGCTCTGTACCGGCGAAAGCGGACGGGCGTAACCACACCCGCGTCGCCCATGTGATTGCCTGATGGCAGATCGCCTCAGGCCTTGCGACGGGGCGCCGGACTGCGGCGGCCGGAGTCGGGTTTTCTGTCGGCTACCTGCCAGGAACCTCTTTTCGCGGCGGGTTTCCGGTTTCCACGTGATGGCGCCTTGCGCTGACGGCGCGCCTGTTCCGCCTCCTCGCCCGGTGTTTTTACCGGCACGTCAACCGGATCGAGTCCTACGAACCGGCTCAGGGCATCGACCGCTTTCTGATCCAGCTCTTCCCACCGCCCAACCGTCAGACGACTGGGTAAAAACACGGGTCCGTAGCGGACACGCTTCAGGCGGCTCACCCGCACCCCCTGGGACTCCCACAAACGCCGCACTTCCCGGTTGCGTCCTTCAAGGAGCGTGACATGGAACCATTGGTTGAGGCCTGTACCGCCCGCTCGTGAAATATCGGAAAACGACGCCTGCCCGTCCTCAAGCAATACCCCCTCACGCAACCGCTGGATCATGTCATCGTCCACTTCGCCGAATACCCGCACGGCGTACTCCCGGTCTACCTGGCCGGAAGGGTGCATCAGCCGGTTGGCCAGCTCGCCATCGGTGGTAAACAGCATCAGTCCGGTGGTGTTGATATCCAGGCGCCCGACGGCAACCCAGCGCTGGTCCTTAAGGCGGGGCAGACTGTCGAACACCGTGGGCCGACCTTCCGGGTCATTCCGGGTGGTGACTTCTCCTTCCGGCTTGTTGTAGATCAGCACGCGGCGTACAACGGCTGCGGCTGAGCGAATTTCCACCGATTTGCCATCCACCGTGATACGGTCACTGGCGACGGCACGGTCACCGGGCTGAGCCACGACGCCGTTGACGGTTACACGACCTTCCTGCAACCAGGCGTCAACTTCGCGACGGGAACCGACACCGACGCGGGAGAGAAGTTTCTGCAGGCGCTCGGGCTCACCGGAAACCGGTGCCGTGTCCTGATTGGACTGCTTTGGGGGGCGCTGTGACGCCATGGTGAATCCTTGTTAACTTAATGAAATGTGGTGGTTTCAGGCGAGAGATTAGCGTCAGGTGAGGTATCTGGCGACAACTCACTGACACCCTCCGCATCGGCAGCCTCCTGTACGGCCCCATCGGGCGTATCAAACTGAATTTCCGCCTGAATCTCCTGTTCAATTTCCCGTCCGATCTCTTCCAGGTCCCGGATCTCTGCCAGCGGTGGCAGCTCGTCCAGGCTGCTGAGATTGAAGTAATCCAGGAACTGGCGGGTAGTTGCGTACATGGCCGGGCGGCCTGGCACGTCCTTATGGCCGACGATTCGAACCCATTCTCGTTCGAGCAAGGTGCGGATGATATTGCTGCTTACCGTTACACCACGGATATCCTCGATTTCGCCGCGGGTAATGGGCTGACGATAGGCAATCAGCGCCAGGGTCTCCAACGTTGCGCGGGAATACCGTTGGGGTTTTTCCTCGAACAGTCGCCGTACCCAGGGAGCGACGTCCTGACGAATCTGGAAGCGATAGCCACTGGCTACTTTTTTCAGCTCAAAGCCACGGCCCATACAGGATTCATCCAGCAGCATAAGAACATGCTCCAGCACCTGCCGCGGCGGCCGTTCATGATCTTCAAACAGATCTCGCAACTGATCAACGGTCAGCGGTCGCCCGGCGGCCAGCAACGCAGCCTCAACAATGTTCTGTATCCGTTTGAGATTTTCTTCATTCATGGGCCTGAGACCTCAGTTACTGAGCCGGGCGCGTAAATGGATAGCACCCAGGGCTTCAGCCTGCACAATTTCGATCAGTTGTTCTTTCACCAGCTCCAGCATGGCAAGGAAGGTTACCACAACACCCAGGCGCCCTTCCTCGCGGGTGAACAGGGCTTCAAATGGCATAAACCGGTCAGGCGGCAGAGCACTCAGGATGAAGGACATACGCTCCCGGGTAGAGAGACGCTCTTTTTCCACCTGATGGCTGGTGAACAGGTCGGCTCGCTGGAGCACTCCCTGAAGGGCCAGTAACAGTTCGCGCAGGTCCACCGGAGGCTGCGCGCTTCCACGGGGCAGTTCGGGCAATGCGGCAGAGCCCGAAAAGGTGTCCCGCTCCATCCGCGGTAATGCATCAACGTCTTCCGCTGCTTTCTTGAAACGTTCGTACTGCTGCAGGCGGCGGATCAGGTCTGCTCTGGGGTCGACCTCTTCCTCCTCTTCCACCTCCTGACGGGGCAACAGCATCCGGGACTTGATCTCTGCCAGGGTTGCGGCCATCACCAGATATTCAGCTGCCAGTTCGAAGCGCATGGCTTCCACGGCGCTGATGTATTCCATGTACTGCCGGGTGATCTCGCTTACATCGATATCCAGAATATTCATGTTCTGACGACGAATCAGGTACAGCAACAAATCCAGAGGCCCTTCAAATGCCTCGAGAAACACCGCCAGCGCGTCCGGCGGAATATAGAGATCCTGCGGTAGCTCAGCGAAGGGCTTGCCGTCGACCTTTGCAATGGGTTCTTCAGCGGTCGCGGATGGCATTCCGGCAGTGCCAGCTTCCGGCAAATCGGTATCGGTAACGTCTAGTGCCGCTTCCTGCACGGCTCCTGCCCCGGAATCAGATTCAGTCACATCCAGACTCCCATCTGGTCAACGGTAAACCAGGCCCATGGCCTGCCACAGCTCCGTGAGGGTGTCGCGGGCAGCGTCCCGTGCCTCCTCCGCTCCTTCCTGCAGGATGGAGTGAACAAGGTCC
>JAJUHY010000268.1 GCA_029265735.1 Marinobacter segnicrescens
CTCGGGACTGATAACAGTTCCGGCACCGACCAGCACATCCTCTGGCAGCCGCTCCCGTAGTATTTCAATAGCCGGCAGCGCTTGCGGCGTACGCAGGGTAACTTCCAGTACCCGGACGCCGGCTTCCATCAGCGCATCCGCCAGGGGCGCCGCGTCCACTTCCCGGTGCAGCGTGACTACCGGAATAACCGGACCCGCGTCAAAGACGGCGCTGATTCGTGCCCGCTGCTGATCAGATAGTGTCGACATCAATGTTGTCCTCCCGTCCCGTCAGGGACACCAGAAAACCTCCAGCGGCTGCTGGAAAAAAGCCCGGATGGGCGCCTGTCGAATAGCTGACGGCTGTTCCAGCGCCCGGCCCAGCGCCTCACGTTTTCCCTCGCCCTGAATAAGCAAAGTGGTCAACGACGCACCTTTGAGAGCAGACGCAGACAGGGTAAGCCGGGAAGTCTTCTGGGACGCCGGCGTGGCCGCCACCACCAGCGGAGCCCCGTCGGCCAGAGCAGCACCAAGCTCAGGCGCATCCGGGAACAGCGAAGCCGTATGTCCATCTTCGCCCAGACCCAGCACTACAACCGTTGCCGGCCATGGCAGATTTTTCAGACGGATACTGGCTTCGCTGGCCGCGGCCTGCAGATCTTCCCTACCTTCAGCCAGCAACTCATGAAAGTCTGCCTGGGCGGCCGGACCTTTTAGCAGCACTTCTCTGATCATTGCACTGTTCCGGTCCGGATGATCCGGTGCTACCCAGCGTTCGTCCGTCAGAACGACCCTGACCCGGGCCCAGTCCAGAAGAATTTCAGCCAGTCGAGCCAGAAAAGGTTTTGGTGTGTTGCCGCCCGCTACAACCAACAGAGCCTCACCCCTGTCCGCCAGCCCGCGTCGCAACTGGTCCGAGACCCGGTTCGCCAGGGCCTGAGCGAGTGCACCGGGATGCTCTTCACTATGCCACTGCACCGGTAGCCCATGAGGGTTTTCAGGCATCGTCATACCAGCTCCTTCCATCCTGAGTGATCATGGCAATGGACGCCACCGGGCCCCAGGTGCCGGCCGCGTATCGTTTAGGATGAGAGGCACACTCCTCACAATTGGCCAGCAGCTGATCCACCCAGCGCCAGGCGTACTCCACCTCATCCCGTCTCACGAACAGATACTGATTCCCCTTGATCACTTCCAGCAGCAGACGTTCGTAGGCGTCCGGGATACGTTCGTCTTCAAACGCTTCTGCAAAAGTCAGTTCCAGTGGGCCCGGACGCAAACGCATACCCCGACTCAGCCCCTGATCCTTGGTGAGAATCTGCAGGGCCATGCCCTCGTCCGGTTGCAGACGGATGATCAGCTTGTTGTTTGCCAGATGCTCCTGATCCGGATCAAAAATGTAATGGGGTGCAGGCTTGAAGTGGACAATAATCTCAGACCGCTTCTCGGGCAGGCGCTTGCCGGTACGAATGTAAAAAGGCACTCCAGCCCAGCGCCAGTTACTGATCTCCGCCTTTAATGCGATAAAGGTTTCCGTATTGCTGGAACCTTCCGCATCTTCCTCTTCGAGGTAGCCCGGCACCGGAATCCCGTCTGAGCTGCCGGCGGTGTACTGTCCGCGCACCAGATGGGTGCTGATCCTCTGCCGTGACAGTGGTAGCAGTGCCTTGAGCACCTTAACCTTCTCATCCCGGATACTGTCCGGAGACAGGTCCGATGGCGGGTCCATGGCCAGCAGGCAAAGCAGTTGCAACACATGGCTCTGAACCATGTCCCGGAGCTGCCCGGCGCTGTTGAAGTAAGCCCAGCGGCCTTCCACCCCCACGCTCTCCGCAACCGTGATCTCCACATGGGAAATATGGTTCTGGTCCCACTGCGACGCAAACAGGTTGTTGGCAAAGCGCAGGGCGATCAGATTCTGGACCGTTTCCTTACCCAGATAGTGATCGATTCGGTAGATATGTTCTTCCCGAAACACCACCGCCAGCTGGTCATTTAACTCCCGGGATGAAGCCAGGTCATGACCAATGGGCTTCTCCACCACCACCCGGGTCTCTGTATCACAGCAATCGGCCTCCGCCAGGTACCTGGTGATCGGACCGTACAACCCCGGCGGAGTGGCATAGTAAAAAATCCATGGGTTGCCGTTGCCGTTGTTTTGGTGCCACTCCCTCAGCCGCTGGTACTCATCCCCTTTGGAGAAATCCAGCTGAAGATAGGCCACCCGGGCGAGAAACGACGCCAGCTGATCCTCTTCCAGGTGATCCGTATGTTCGGCCAGGGCTTGCCCGATCTGGCGACGCGCTTCAGTTTCACTAAGGTCACGCCGCGCCAGGGCGAGTATGCGGGTTTCATCTGCCAGAAGCCCCACCCGATGCAGCTGGTAAAGAGCCGGAAACAGCTTTTTAGACGCCAGATCACCCATGGCCCCGAACAGGACCAGATCACAGGCCGGACTCCCCATCAAGATTTCTCCATAAACAAGAACATACGTGCCATAACAGTCTACCTCAGCATGGCAACGGGAAGCCGGAATTGCCAGCTAAACTGATTGATCCGCATTCTTAACAGCAAAAAAAAGCCTGCCGGGCTATTTCCAGGCAGGCTCTTTCAAAACAGAAGGTCCGAAGCAGGACCAGACTCAGGGACGAACGATTTCCGCCTTCTCCCGCAGAGTCCTGACGTAGGCGTCGTACTCACGCTGTCCACTCAGCTGCGCCAGGAATTGCTTCATGCCACGAACATCGTCGCTCTCGAGATCAACCTCGCCGTCGGTCACCTCTGCCAGCGCGATAATAACCAGGTCCATATCAGCGGTTACCGAACCAAAGGTGAAACCACCGTCCTCCGGCGTCGGCAACGAGAACGCCCTCGCCTTCACCGCCGGGGGGACCTGACTCTCACTGCGGACCACGTCGTTGTGAACTGTCCAGTTCTCACCTTCCGGGCTCATCTCACCGTCGCGGAGGTCCTGCAGGATTTCGTCCGCCTTCTCTTGCAGCAGGGCCAGAGTCTGCTCACTCTCAAGGCGCTCGCGCACCTGGGCGGCGACTTCTTCCAGGGGCTGCGGAGCTTCCGGGTGGTGAGCCCGTACCCGGGCGACAACAGCCGTGTTGCGATTGATATCAATGAGCTCGGTATTGAAGCCGTCTTCCATCACATCCGCCGAGAACAGCTGACGAACCAGGCCGGCATGGTCAAACGGCGCCTGATTTCCATCCCGGGTCACGCCATCCCGCTGCCGGACCTCAAGGCCAAACTGCTGGGCCGGCTCTTCCAGTGTTTCCGATGAGAATGCCATATCAGCCAGCTCGGTCCGCTGGCGGGCAAACTCATCACCGGCCCGGGCCCGGGCCAGCTCCTGACGGATCTCGTCGGCCACATCCTCAAAGGCCGGCGGCTCGGAAGCCCGTGTGCCCAACAGTTTGATAAAGTGCGTGCCGTACTCTGTCTCTACCGGCTCGGAAACTTCGCCCTCAGCCAGCGCGAGCATGGCCTCGTCATAGGCTCCACCGAGAGCACCTTCTGCCAGATAGCCGAGATCACCGCCCTGATCTGCCGAAAGCGGATCATCAGAGAATTCCCGGGCCAGCTC
>JAJUHY010000361.1 GCA_029265735.1 Marinobacter segnicrescens
ACTCAGCCAGGCAGTATCCCTGGCCATGAACCCCGCCGTCTTCAGACCATCAATGATACCGAAGGCAAGTGCAACCAGCATGACAGGACGCATGATATTTTCCGGGCGGGCCAGGTTGCGCGAGAACAGTCCCAGGCACACCAGGACTATGGCCAGCGGATAGAGTCCGACCAGTACCGGAATGGAGATGCGGATCAGGCTGTCCAGCCCCTGGTTGGAGACCGCCATGCAGAAAATGGTAAAGATCCAGACCACCTGGGCATAGCTGACCGGAAACTCGCGGCTGAAGAAGGAGCCACAGGCAGAGATCAGCCCTACCGCCGTTGTCAGGCAGGCCAGGGTGATGACCACCGCCAGCAGGAAGCTGCCGCCATTACCGAAGCGATACTGAACGAAGGCCGCCAGGATCTGGCCGCCATTGGCGCCCTCGCCCACCAGCGAGCTGCTGGTGGCACCCAGTCGGAACAGAGCCAGGTAGACCAGCGCCAGACCAATGGCGGCGATGATTGCGGCAAAAATGGTGTAACGGGTAACAACGTGGCTTTCCTGCACCTGACGGTCCCGGATGGCACGGGTGATCACCACACCGAACACCAGGGCGCCCAGCGCGTCCATGGTCAGATAACCCTGCAATATGCCTTCAATGACGGGTGCGTCGCGGTAGGCCGGAGCAGCCAGTTCCGGCGGGCCGGGTGGCAAGAGTACGGCGGTGATCCCCAGTACCCCTACAGCCAGCAGCAGCACCGGGGTGATGATCTTGCCGATATTGTCGATCAGTCTGCCCGGCTTGAGCGCCAGTGCCAGCACTATGGCGAAGTAGACCAGCGAATAGCCGAGCAGCGCCTGCCAGCTGTCTCCCACCAGGCTGACGATACCGATCTCGTAGGAAACGGTGGCAGTCCGCGGCGTGGCGAACAGCGGGCCAATGGCAAGGTAGACCAGAATGGCGAGGATCAGGCCGGGCAATCTGCCGAGCGGTGCGGTAAGTTCCTGGATACCGCCCCCTACGCGCGCCAGGGCGACCAGCGTCAGCAACGGCAGGCCGACGGCGGTAATCAGGAAGCCCACCGCGGTGGGCCAGAGGTTTTCACCGGCCTGAAGACCGGCATTGGGTGGAAAGATGATATTCCCGGCGCCCAGAAACAGGGCAAAGGTCATGAAACCGAGGGCCAGAATGTTGGCCGGCGAGAGTGTCTTCATTGATTTTCTTCAGTCTGGAACTGTCCGGTAGAGACAGTAGTGGCGGCATTATAAACAAGCAGGTGGCCAAAGGGGGCGTTAATGGCCGGCTCACTCGGCCCGGCTGAAAACACAAAACCCCGCCGAGGCGGGGTTCTGTGGAACATCAGGCAACCGTTACTTCATTGCCCAACCGGTCAGCTCGGACAGTGCC
>JAJUHY010000252.1 GCA_029265735.1 Marinobacter segnicrescens
CAACGGAGGTTCCTGCGGATGCCATACTGACCCTGAAGGCCTACAAACTGGAAGGGCCAGGCTATGAGCTGCCCGAGAAGTCCTTTTCAGATAATGACAAAGAACGGCTCGATACCCTCAAGAGCCGGTACCCGGGTTGATCAGATAGTCTGATCAACCCCACTTAAAGCCGGGGCCGGCCCCTCAATCTGCCGTCCCCGAATGAACACGTGATCCCCCACACTGGCGGCGCCCCTTACCCGTACCCGGGCGCCAGTCACCAGCTCAACGATGGCCCCGTCTGGTGTGGTCGCGATTACTTCCCCTTTGTCCCTGGGTTCGCTCGGCAGCAATCCGAGCAGGCGCTTATACAAGTTACTCATGGGTTTCTACTCCGATGGTCTGCCATAGCTCCGGCCAGCTGTGGTTGATGCTCAGGCTGCGTACCAGGCCCCGGCGGGTGTTGCCCTGTTCCTGGTATTCGATCAGGGTGCCCGGGCGTATCATTCCGGTTTCGGGCAATACCGGCAGGCGCAGGCTGATCTGGGCTTGCTTGCCGGTGTCGCCCAGCAGGGCCAGCCCTCGCTGGCGTGTCATGGCCGGGTCGGTAGCCAGTTCGTCGACGATGGTCGGGGCGGGGTTGGTGCCGCCGGTGCTGCCGATGATGATCCGGTCCGCTCGGCCCTGTTCACCGCCGTGTACCCAGACCGCGTTATAGTCCGGCTTTTCCTGCCACTCGATGCCCTCGACTTCTACCACGTCCTCCGGCAGTGCAATGTCCGGAGTGGCGCTGCTCCAGTTCCAGGGGGTGACCGGGTAACGGGGCAGAATCCGTAGGGTCTGGTCGGTGTCGTGGCTTTGCACATAGGCGCCGCCGGCTTCGGCAATCCGCTTGGCCGCATCAATCCAGGTGCCGTTATGGCTCCAGATGCCCGCCGGGATCTGCCAGTCCTCGATCTGCCAGTCTATCGTCCAGCCAATGGGCACGCCGTTGGTGGTTAGGGTGGCGTTCAGGGCTTGCTGGGCGGTCATGGCGCTGGTGTTGGTGTACTGCGTGACCGGTGCCAGGGGGTCTGCCAGGAACGCGGCTCTGCCCCGTCCTGAAACCCTGAGCCAGGATTGCCCGAATCGGCGCTCCCGCTGGATATTCTCTACAAGTACCCGCAGGGGCTCCCCGTTTATGGTGGCGATGAGGTCCACCCGGGTGGTGCTGTCCGGGCGTACTTGCTCCAGGGCTTCCGCCGGGATGCGGGTGTTCCAGCTCCAGGTCCACGAGTCGGCGTCGATGCTGGCGCTGAAGTCCTCCGCCGGGACGGGGGTGCCGTCCAGCTCAGTCAGGGTCAGGGTGTTGATCACGGTGTATATCTCCCTGATGGGGATGGTGATGGTTTCGTGTGGCGGCTCTGGGTCGATCTCGCAGGGCGGCTGCGGTTCGTAGCCTGGCCCCAGGATAACGTCGCAGTGCAGCGGGCGGGGGCTATAGTCGGCAACCTCCAGCACAACGTTCAGGCCGGGCGGGAGGTAGCGCTCTGGCCACCAATAGCCGGGCGCCGGGTGGTCTGCCTTGGTCCAGCGGACTTCAAGGCGGGTGCCGGTCGGCCAGGCGTTATGGTTGCCAACACCCAGGCCCTTGGTGAACTTCAGGCCCTGCTGTTCCGCCAGCCTGACCGACTGACTGCGTTTAATGGTTTCGGCGTGGGGGATGCCGCTGTTGCCCTTGCGCTTGATGCCATGCTGGTTCCGCTCCCGGGTGCTTTCCCGGGTCCGCAGGGCTTCGGCATGGGGCACATGGCTGGTGGCTTCGATCTTTTGGCCATGCTGGTGCGGGGCCGTGGCGGTCCGGCGCAGCTTGTCCGCTTCGGTGGCTGGCATGGTGATGCCCAGGATGCGGGCGGGGCCGTCCTGCTCCCGGATGCGCCGGCTGATTCGGATTTGGTTCGCCTGCTGGCTGAGTATCAGCTGCGGGACAGTGTGGCTCGGCATGGTGCTGTGGTGCCCTGCCTCCACACCGGCCGCGGTGTTGTCGGCCAGGTCCAGGTTTTGGCGCAGGGCGCCGGCCAGGCCCATTGGAGGGCGAGGCTCAGGAATGTCGGCCTCAAGGTTCGACGGCCAGGCCACCAGGGCGCGGCCTTCCAGCGTCGGGGTTGGGGCGGCCGGTGCCGGCAGCTGCGAATCCAGGGCGCCGCGGAACTCCTGGCGCGCGGCCGCTTCCAGGTATACTGCCGGTGGCGCCGGTAGTGGAAGTGCGGCCTGAAGCCGGCCCCCGTTTTCTTCCGCACCCAGGACGACCGGTTCTGAGATGTCGGGAACGGTATAGCCCGAATCCAGTATTACCGGGGTTAAATGGTCCGGTGGTTCGTAGTTCATTATCGCTCCGCGACCAACATGCTCTATTATCGAGTCGGCTTGACAAGCTTATACATATACTTTTCTAACCGAAGAACATCGACAGTCTCTATCACCTTATGTAGATCAATCGCACAGTAAAGCTTCCCGCTATAATGCAAAAGTGCATTACCACTGCTATTAAAGGCCCCAATGTATGGCAGTTCTCCAGGGGTCGTCGGCTCGGTGTGGGTCTCATGCTTCAACGGCTCACCCTTAGTCTTTATCCATTTATTATTCGCGTCATGCATATAGATGGCCGAAAAACCAGAAAGATCTATAGGTGATGTAAATTCATTGGCAAAGCTACTGCCGGCTGCCCCGCCGGCAAAGTCGCCATCATCTTTCGAGTAGATATGGAGCGATGACCGAAGGTTGGTGTCGCTTCTCCCCCCGATGATAACCCCCTCAGTTCCGGTAAAATCTGAACCCGCTCCGGCAATAGTCCGGCTCGATTGATGCGCCAGACCGCCAATCATATACATGCTGCTGCCATCAAACTGAAGCCAGCTAACAATTCCGTCCGTGTAGTACCGAGGCCGTTTATTAATGTCAGGCTGAGAAGCGTGATACCCGTTTCCGCTGATATCTAACATTAGCCCCACGCGCTGGCCGCTAGCAGTAACAGGAGTCTGCCCAGCTGCATCCTGGTATAGGTACTCCGGCTTGGCCTCGTACCAATAACCCGGAACTCCATCGCCAAACAGTTCGGTTGGATTAAAGTCGTCGACAATACTGTACGGGCCATGCGTGACTGGCTGGCAGCCGTCTGCTATGTAAGTGATTCCATAATCCCCATCCCAGAATAGAAACACCTCCCAGTCACCGGTTTCGTCCGGGGTGACCGCAGTCTCCAGCCCGCCAGCCGGCCATTGAAATATCCGAACAAGGTCCACTGGGTTACCTTCGGCAGTGGTCGCATTACCTGAGAAGAACATGCTCTACCCCCTGAAAATTGCAGAAGAAAGCAGGGCTGTTGCCCCGTTGAATAGCCTCGCAACCGGGCTGCCGTTCTCGGTGCCAGTCTGCGGCATTTCCAGTTCCCCGCCTTCGCCTTCGACGGTCACGCTAACGTCAGACCACCAACTACCGTCTGGAGTATTTATCCGCGCCCAGATTGGGATGGTGCCGGTGTTCTCGTCAGCCCCGGTAATCATGGCGTCCAGCGGGGTAGCCAGCCGCAGCTCCAGCAGGCTGTCGTTTACGGTGCCGGCGGCGGCGGTCATCTCCAGGGTGACAATAGGGCTGCCCCCCGGGGGATCTCCTGCCGGCGGACGGGTGGTGCCGTAAATTTCAATCGTTGCTCGGGTGACGGCTTCCGGGTCGGTCTGCTGTAGCAGGGCCAGGCTGGCATGCAGGGCTGGCAGCCGGGATGCTTCTATCCGGGCGGCTTCGTGCGCGGGTGAAATATCCATGCCTGCTCCTTATGGTCTGTCGATGTTGCCGAGGGCGTAGATTTCGCAGCCGTCTGCCCCGTCGTCCAGCGGC
>JAJUHY010000040.1 GCA_029265735.1 Marinobacter segnicrescens
ATTCTGGTTGCTGCCGCAACCACCACTAACTCAGGCAATGGCCGTGATGTAGAAAGCGCGGTCAACCAGGCGAAGAGCCGCTACGCCAATATCGTTGGCTCTAACCCGAAAGTCTGTACTTCCGGTCACTCTCAGGGTGGCGGTGGCTCCTTTAACGCAGCCAACCGTCTGGACGCAGACTGTGTCATCGCCGTTCAGCCTGACACCGTGTTCACCACACGTATTGACCGCCCGGTCGCGGCCGACGTTGACGTAGTCTGTATCTTCAGTACCGGCGACGTTCTCGCTCCGGCCCTGCCGTCCAACGCTCGTAACTGCCGCGCCAACTCCACGCGCTACACTCAGGAAAGCACTTCTGGTACCCACTTCGCACCAATCGGTGGAACCGGTGGCGCTCCTGGCCGCGTAGCTCGTGAGTACGCAGCCCGCTGGCTGGTCAACAACTGATCCAGGCCAGTGTTGCACCCTGAAAGCCCCGGCCTCGCGCCGGGGCTTTTCTATGGCCGTAGGCTTGACTACAAACGTGACCGGAAATCTTCCAGACCTTCGGTATGCCGGCTGAGAATCGCCATGAATGCTTCGTTTTCATGGTCAATCTCAACCCGCTTCGCCCTTGCCTCTTCCATTGCTGCTTTTCGCGCTGCAACCCAACGATCCATTTTCTCGATGGCTTCCTGATTCCAGGCGTCGTCTTCGTCAGTCCACTGACCAATTTCCCTCAGGTACCGAATGGTTCCGTCGTGAACCGGAAGCGGAGAGCGATTCAGGTAGTCCCGGAAGTTTTCCAATGCCATTCTGGACGCCAGAATGTGAGTGTTCTTATAGAGATCGTATTTCTCATGGAACCACTTGGCCATGTTATACGCATACTCTTCGTCCGCATCGGCCGGCAGAACGTAAAGGAAGTTTGAGATCAGTCCTTCCACGCCCCGTCCACTGGAAACCCCAAGCTCCATTTTTGCCGGCACGGTCATGGGGCGGTGATCCAGAAACCGTTCCCAGCCTTCCGTATTACTCATATCCATGGGCAGCCACCGGATGCCGCCTGGTGCACCTTCCATCTCCGAAAGGACGCTGCTCGTCGGAGTACAGTAGGCGACGTCGGCGCGACCTTCAACAACGGATCGACAGCTCTCGCCATAGCTGCCGGCGGAGATATAGCGGAATTTTTCACTGACTTCGTCTTCGCTTAAACCCAGATACGCCGGTAGCGCTTTTTTAACGGCCGTGACCATGGGCGGTGACTGAATCGCAACGGAAATGCGTCCGCCCCGCTCCTTTAGGTCCTCCATCGACTGGATCGGGGAGTCCCCCGCCACCACGAAGCCCCATGGAGTATCGTTGTGATGCCAGAGAATACGCTGGGCCGCAGGGCTGGTAGAGACATAGCCGCCGATGCCCAGGGTCTGGAATCTCACTTCGGCGGAAGAGACGGAAACAAACCGGAAGTCCCCTCGCTCAACAAGACGACGATACCTTTGCGCCTCGTTGTCTTCGGGAACTACCCGAACCATTGAACCAACATCTTTTTGAAGAATCGGGGCCCAGCCATTGGTTGAGGCAAAGCTGCCGCCGGACGTGCCCGCTGCACCGATCACCATGAGGCGGGGCATCTGGAATTCTGAGGTTTCCGCAACAGCGGCTGAACCAAGGGCAAGACCTGCAACCAGGGCGACAGCAGTGCCGGCGACCCGCCGGGTTCTGGATTGGATCATCTGAAAGCTCCACATTGTTTTTATAATTCAGTGACAGTGATCGAAGCGGGAAGTCCGATCACTGACGAGTCATGGCGTCACAGCTCTGGCGGCGAGAACCACGGGGGTGGTGGCCTTGAGCCTGACACTTGTCAGGCTATTGAGGAAAATTCCATTCGTCAACTAACTAAACAGCTGAAAAGCGCTGGCGCTTTCAGTTTCCCGGCATCGTAACACCACTCAGGGCGTACATCTTCCACCGACCATCCACCCTGGTGAAAGCATAGTAAGCATGGACGTGTTCAATGACGGACCCGTCTGCCCGGCATCGGGTGGCGGATGCCTCGATCCGGCCTTCTGTCTCGCTGATCGCCACGACATCAAACGACCAGTCGCGGGAGTGATCCCAGCCCTTCTCGGCTTTCAGCCGTGCGGGGTCTACCGGATACTGGTCGTAGAGTTTGACCTGGCCATTACTGATGTACGCGACCGGATACTGAACCACCTGATCAATCAGCGTCAGATCGTTGTTGCTGAAACCCACCACATAGTAGTCCTGATACGCTTTACGAAGTTCTTCTTTGAGTATTTCCAGAGTCATTGGTTAGCCTTTTTTCTTGTGAGATGAACCGGTCGATCCGGGAGTCACTGTCAACAATAACTGGTCGCAAATCAACCGTCTGACAAGACAGGGCGAGTCTGTGTGTCGGTTAATTTTACATGCTCCCCATCCGTTCAGTGACGGCAAGCGCTTCATGTCGCTTATTTTTCAGAGATTTGTACAAAATGGTAACAAACTTGCTGGGCAGGCTTGGTCGCGACACGGAGTCCGCCTTTTCGCGAGGTGTTGCGGATAAAAACCACTGATCAAGGAAGCAAGATATGGACTTTCAAAAAAACACAAGCAGGCTATGCTGGGCTACAGGCCTGCTGAGCTGCATGATCGCTGCGCCAGTGCTGGCAGATTCAATTGACCCTGAATCCTTTACGGCAACGCTGGCTGTCGGCGAGTCGGTCACCATTCAGAAAACCGTTACAGTCAGTGCCGGTTCACCGTCAACCTCCCGGGCAGACGTGTTCTTTCTGGTAGATACCTCCGGCTCTATGGGCGGTATCATTAACTCCGTCAAGTCCAACGCCGGCAGTATCCTTTCAAGCACATCAGGGTTTGGCGATATCGCCTGGGGTGTCGGAAGCTATGAAGACTTTCCTACCAGCCCCTGGGGCGGATCCGGTGACGAAGCCTGGCGCCTGAACCAAGCCATTACCACGGACGCGGCACTGGTACAGAACGGCATCAACTCCCTGACGCTTGGTTACGGCAACGACGGCCCTGAGTCTAACCTCTATGCACTCAGCCAGGCCGCCTCAGAAGCCAGCTGGCGCGCTGGTGCACAGAAATTCGTGGTGTGGTTTGGCGACGCTGAAGGACACGACCCCGATACCACCCCCGGCTACCCCGGCCCCACTCTCAGTCAAACCATTGATACCCTCACCGGTGAAATGATCACAGTTATCGGTGTGAACAGCGGCTATGTTTCCGGTGGGTTGGACCAGACCGGACAGGCTACCGCAATCACCGACGCCACCGGCGGCAACTATGTCAGCATTGGCAGCAACCCGGGCGACCTGATTGTCGACACCATCCTTGACTCTCTGGAAGCGGCGTTTGCCGTTTACAGCCAGGTGTCGCTGGCTGCCTACGACAACCTGCCGGGCGTGGACGTTAGCATTTCTGCCGGTTATTTCGGCAGCTACGATCGCAGTGAAGAGCGCGAATTCACGTTCGACGTCACCTTTACTGCACTGGCCGAGGGCGTACACGATTTCTACATTGACGCTCTGGTTGACGGCGGGATTATCGGTACCGAGCTCGACCGCATCATCGTGACCAATGGCGGATCGACGCCGGTATCAGAGCCGGGCGCCCTCTCCCTGCTGTTTGCCGGCATGGGCCTGCTGGTTGCGGCCCGTCGCCGTCGCCAGCAATGAGCAGTAGTGCGTTTTGAGGTAAGGTAACGGTAAAGGGGGCTCCACGCCCCCTTTTCTGGTCAACTCCCACTGACCAGACGAGTCAAAAAAGGATTTTAAACAATGGTCTTTCCGATATTTCGCAGTGGGCTTACGTGGCTCGTATTATCTCTGGCCATCTCCGTTGCAGACGCGGCTCCCCTGTTCGACGACCCTCTCTTTGAATCATCCTCTGTTCAGCAACAATCCGACGCAGAACTGGCGGCGGTCCTGAGACAGGTGAATGCTCAGCAGATTAACGAAGCAGAAGCAGCCATTCGTGCCATCGTAGAGCGTCGGCCCCAGTCCGCACCTGCACATGAAATCCTGGGTACCGTTCTGGCACTGCAGGGGAATCTTCCGGAGGCAGTCCTTGCCCTGGAAAAGGCGGTGGAGCTTTCTCCCGAACAGGCCACTGCTCTTACGAAGCTGGGAGATATTGCACTGGCACTTGGCGACGGGGCTCTGGCAAAGAATTATTTTAATCAGGCGGTAGCCGTGCAGCCGGACGAGCGTCGCGCCCATCAGCGCCTCGGCCTGCTGCTGGAACGTGAGGGCGAGCTGAAAACCGCCATTACTCACTATGAAAAGGGAATTCAGGGGACTAGCCCCGCATATCTTGGCATCAAGCTGAACCTGGCGGAGCTTTACATTCGTGATGGCCGTGCAGCCGATGCCATCGAACTGCTAACGCCCTTTCTAGAGCCAGATAATGGCGCAGCACCAACTCCTGCGGTACTCCGCACTGCCACGGTTGCGCTGATCCGGCTCGACCAGAAAGACCGGGCAACCGCACTGGCACAGAAGCTGGCAGAACAGAGCAGTGCCGCTCAGGATCACTTTCTGCTGGCGTCCCTGCTCGAGCAGACCGGCGATGTCCGGCGGGCCGAGACGACTTACCGCCACGTACTCACTCTGGACGCCGGGTTCTGGCCCGCGCTGAACAATCTCGCAGCACTACTGATCCGTAAAGGCAATGCAAGCCAGGGCCTCGATTATGCGCGTAAGGCCTATGAGCTTTCCGGCGAAAGTGCCGTCCAGCCGGCCCATACCTACGGCTGGGCACTACTTGAGAAAGGTGATCTGGGTGACGCGGTGAAAGTGCTGGAAGCTGCGAAAAGCCGGCAGGCCGACCATGCCCTGACCCGGTACCATCTGGGCGTGGCGTATCAGAAAACCGGAGCAAGTGCCGCCGCAAAGGACGAGCTACAGGCAGCACTTGAGCTGAACGATCAGTTCGAATTTGCGGCAGACGCCCGGCAGCGGCTACAGAGCCTATAACCCGGTTATGCCAGGACTACAGCTGGAAAAACTTCCTGCCGAACCTATGGTCGGCAGGAATGGGTCAGGACAGTCTATTCGTTATCAATGGCCGACTGTACCTGACGGTAAAACGCCAACCGCCTGGGGTCCTGATCCGCCCCCTGAGCTTCCGAAGCCTGTGGCCAGTTGCCATTAGAGGCAATGACCAGTTGCCGCTGCGGGTCAATAAAGATCCCCTGGCCGAAGATCCCCCGTGCCAGGTAGGCGCCATCTTCCAATGTCCACCACTGGTAGCCATAACCGTATCCAGGGCGAGCCGCACCTACCTGATTTGTGGTGGCATCCTCAATCCAGCCCTTGGGCAAAATGGATTCGCCGTCAATTTCGCCCCCATCGAGCATAAACAGGCCGATTCTCGCGAAATCCCGCGCTGATGCCTGCATGCAGCAGCCACTGATTTCCTGTCCAGTAGCGCCAAGTATCCAACTGGCGTCCTGTTCCATACCAAACGGCTTCCAGATTTTTTCGGACAGATACTCGGACAGATTCTTGCCAGTCGCAGAGCTGACCAGCACTCCGATCAGGTTGGTTTCGCCCGTCTTATAAACCCATTTCGAACCGGGCTCAGCCTCCGCCGGAAGCTGGCGCATATAGCTGACCGTAGCATCCACCCCAGGCTCAGGTTCGTGATTGTTGAACATGGCCACGTCCGACTGGGGGTCCGCATAGTCTTCGTTCCAGCGCACACCCGACGTCATGGTGAGCAGTTGACGGATAGTTACGTTATCATAGGCGGACCCCTGCAGGTCCGGAATATAGTCTGAAACCTTGTCTTCAATGCTGCGGATATGCCCATCCTTGATGGCGGCACCAACCAGCGTCGACGTCACCGACTTGGCCACCGAGAAACTGGTCCAGCGCCCTTCTGGCCCGAAATCCAGCCCGTAACGTTCAAACCGTATCTTGCCATCGTGGACTATCAACAATGCTGAAGCCCGTTGATCGGCCATGTAAGCGTCTATATCGATACCCAGCTCCAGCGGCGCTCCTTCCGGTAAGGGATAAGGGTTATCACCGGCCTCGATCACCCGAGCCTTGGCGAGGAAAGGCAGCCGGTCCATCGCACGAAACACTGCGTCCCGTTGCTCGGTTGACCAGAACAGCACATCGGTGTTTGTGGGAAAGTTCAGCACCAGCCGGCGCATATCCCCGTCTGCCATTGCCCAGAAAATACCGCAGGCCAGCAGGATGAGAACGACGAACGAGAGGATCCATTTTTTCATGTATTTTTCTTCTTCTGATTTATAGGGTTAGGGCATTAGTTAAACACAACCGTTAGGTCTCGAGCTACCGCTCCACCCCAGCGGGCAGGTCGCCCTTCCCTCTTCTGCCGACCGGGTCACAAGGGGAACTGCCATTGCTGACAGACAGGGTCAGGCCTATAGTTGCAGGACGACCCCGTTAACAGGCAGATCATCATGAATCACTTGAGGCGAACATTAATCGGGACGGCAATTATTGCTGGAACACTATGTGCTGCACCAGCGCTGGCCGAAGATTGCCCGGCTTTCCTGGATCACGACCAGCGCAAGCTCCATTCCACCGAAACGGTCAATCTCTGTGACATCGCCGCCGGCAAACCCATGCTGATCATCAATACCGCCAGCCACTGTGGTTACACGGAGCAGTTCGAAGGTCTTGAGTCGCTGCATAAACGCTATGCAGACGAAGGGCTAGTGGTCGTAGGGTTTGCCAGCGATGACTTCCAGCAGGAAGCCGACTCGGAAGAAGAAGCGGCCGATATCTGTTTCCGGAACTTCGGCGTCTCCTTCACCATGATCGCGCCGGGACCGGTAACAGGCTCAGAGGCCAACCCGGTGTTTCAGGCTATTAACGAACAAAGCACTCCACCCCGCTGGAACTTCACCAAGTATGTTCTTAATGCTGAAGGCGATGTTGTTCACTCTTTCCCCAGCAAGGTGGATCCCGATGACCCGGCGCTTATTGAAGGTATAGAGTCGGTGCTGTAGTAAAAACTACTCAGGTTTACATTTCGCCACCTGTGGTACTCCCGTTGTTCCAGCAGCCATGCGATCAGGATGGCTGAGGTACGTCACTTCCACCTTCAGGTCGAGAGGTTTGGTCTCCGCCGCGAGTCAGACACGACCACGCCTGTAAAGTCGGAAAGCAACGTAAAGAGCGGAACACCCAAAGGCAAAATGAACCAGAGAGGCGCCGATAAACCCCGTACGATCACCGATAAGATTCACCAGCGTGGCATAGGCGCGACTTTTTCGGCGGGAGTACTCAATAAAATAAGATTCGGTATGACCTGCACCCAACCCTATTTTTTGACGTCGGCATGCAGTCCATAACAACCACAGCGAGCCGCTCAGCATGAACACCACGCCTGCCTCCGCAGCGCTTATCGAACAAGTCTACCGGGATCATTCGCGCCGCGTTCTCGCAACCCTGATCCGCCTGCTCAATGACTTCAGTCTGGCCGAGGAGTGCCTGCAGGACGCTTTTATCGCCGCCCTTCGGCAATGGCCCGAAGAAGGAATTCCGGACAACCCGGCCGCCTGGCTGATCAGTACCGGTCACCGCCGTGGTATTGATCAGATCCGCCGTAACCAGACCGCGCGACGCCACGCCTGGCAGGCCGGGCCCGACCAGGAGTCCATAGCAGAAGCGGCTGAAGGCCCGATAGAGCACGACATGCTGCGCTTGCTGTTCACCTGTTGCCATCCAGCGCTGGCGATAGAAACACGGGTAGCGCTGACGCTGCGGGAGATGTGCGGATTGACCACCGAACAGGTCTCCCACGCTCTGCTGCAGCGTCCGGCCACGGTGGCGCAGCGACTGGTGCGAGCCAAGCGCAAGATTCGTGATGCCCGGATCCCCTACGAAGTGCCGGATCAAAAGGAGTTGCCACAACGGCTGCCTGACGTGCTCAGGGTGATCTACCTGGTCTTCAATGAAGGTTATTCATGCACTGAGGGACACCAGGTACTGGATGTCAGCCTGACCGGCGAAGCCATTGAACTGTCCGAGTCCCTTGCCAGACTGCTGCCCCACGGTGAAGTGTTCGGCCTGCTGGCCCTGATGTACCTGCAGCAGTCCCGTCGTGATGCTCGCCAGGACGACAGCGGCGAGCTGATCACCCTGGAGCAGCAGGATCGCAGCCGCTGGCGTCAGGCCGATATTCAGCGTGGCCTGGAGTGGCTGGCCCTGGCCCTTCAGCTGACGCCCTTGGCGCCTTATACGCTGCAGGCATCAATCGCGGCAGAGCATGCCATCGCACAACACGCCAGTGAGACCAACTGGAAACGCATCGCCCACCTGTACGACGCACTGTATCGACAGCAACCTTCCGCAGTGATCGCACTCAATCGCGCGGTGGCCGTGGCCATGCGCGACTCGCCCCAGGCAGGACTGCGTCTGCTGGAGCAGTTGGGATCAACATCCCGAGAAATACTGAACTATCACCTCTTCCATGCGGCCCGCGCCGACCTGCTGCGCCGAGCAGGCGATATCGTATCGGCCCGCCAGGCATATCAACAAGCGCTGACCCTGGTCGCCCAGGAACCGGAACGACGTTTTCTGACACGACAACTGCAGTCGCTGGAGGACAGTACTTCGCCCTGATCAGATTCAAAAAAATAATCAAAAAAATCGCTGCCACTGTCGATCCGTGCCCGACTCGCCCGACTCAAGGATATCCACCAAGAGGAGAGCGTCTTATGAAATTTATGCTTATGCGCAAAGCGGACGAAGACACCGAGAGAGGCACTCTGCCCGCCGGCGAGGTCTTCAATGCCATGCTCGCCTACAACGAGCGCATGATTCAGGCCGGAGTGTTACTGTTCGGCGAAGGTATCCGGCCAACCAGCGAAGGCTGTCGTATCGTATTTCGAAACGGCGAAGCTTCAGTGATTCCCGGCCCCTTCACCCCGGCTTCGGATCAGCTGGCAGGCTACTCAGTACTGGAAGTGGATTCTCTGGAAGACGCCATTGAATGGGCCAAACAGTGGCCCAGGGAAGACGGCAATCCCACGCTGGAGCTGCGCCGTTATTACGAGTTGACTGACTTCGACCTTCCCGAACTGCAGAGCGATTTCCAGCGCCAGCTGCACCTGCCTGTGGAGATGAACATCCACTTTTCCTTCCCCGGAACCTGCCGTGAAGCCATGACCTTCTACCAGCAAGTTACCGGCGGCGTGCTCGAAGCCATGGTTACCTACGGCGAAACACCAGCCGCGTCAGAAGTGCCAAGCGAGATGGCCGACCGCATCGTTCATGCCTCGCTGAACCTCCGCGGTCGTCGCCTGATGGGTGCGGACATGACCTGCGATGACCAACAGCCGATGCAAGGCAGCAGCGTGCACCTGGAGTTCGAAAGCCTTGAACGGGCCGCCGAGGTATTCGAGCAACTACAGCAGGACGGCCAGGTCTTTATGCCCTTCGCTGAAACGTTCTGGGCCAAGGGCTTCGGTATGGCCACTGACCGCTTCGGCACGCACTGGATGATCGGCTACGGAACTGGCCAAACCGTTCAACAAGCTACCTCAGAAGGAGCCTCAACCCCATGAAATACGTTGCACTGGTGTACTACCAGGAAAGCCTCATCGAGGCCATGACCGAGCAGGATTGGCATGAACTCAACCAGCAATGCCTGGCGGGTGTGGAACGCCTGTCCGAAGCGGGCCAATACATTGCCGGAGAAGCCCTGCAACCGGTCGCCACCGCCACAACGGTCCGCGTACGGGAAGGTGAAACCCTGCTGACTGACGGCCCTTTTGCCGAAACCAAGGAGCAACTCGCCGGCTTCTACCTGCTGGACGCCCGCAATCTGGATGAGGCACTGCAGATCGCCAGCCGCATTCCCCCGGCACGTCTTGGCAGCATAGAAGTTC
>JAJUHY010000069.1 GCA_029265735.1 Marinobacter segnicrescens
GGGGCCTCATGCACCGGCTTCTGGTCCATCAGCCAGGCATAAAGGGCGTCGATATCTTCATCGGTCATGCCCCGGTAGGAGGCATAAGGCATCGCCGGATACAATCGCCGGCCCGGAGCGACACCGTCGCGCAGGACCGATTCCAGGTCATCCCGGCTGTAACCGCCGATACCGTGGCGGTCGGATGGGCTGATATTACTGGCGACAATCGTCCCCATGGGGGTCTCGACCTTATAGCCCCCGGACAAATCCTCCCGGTGGCAAGACATACACCCGGCGGCGCGGGCGATGTATTCACCCCGCTCGACCTTTGCCATGGCGTCACCGGAGTTACTCTCCGCCCCGGCGCCATCCTGCGCAGATAGAACTCCACTGAACCCCAACAGCGTGAACAGTGAAAGGAATAACGGCGTCATTTTAAGGACCGGAGTCCGATGCTTCAGTGTCACCTGGGCATTGCTCCATTCCGCAATTAAGCTGCAGACGACTCGGGTTCACAAACAGCCGGATGACTAACACTGTAGCAGAAGGATCGGGGTTCGCAGGGTTGGGGTGAAAATCAGGATGGAATGGTCGTCCATCCCTGCCCCCGATACTTGTTTTAACAAAGCGTTCAGCCTAACATTCGGTAGCGGCGTCAGGACAGACGCTCTTAAGGAAACTTTTGTACAAGGATATGGCAATGGACGCCACTGCTCTCCCCACTCGCGAAACCTACGCTCAACAACAACTCAAAGCTCGCCTCACCTACACGATCGACCAGCAGAAATTATTCAAGGCAATCGATAGTGACCCGGCTTTGACGGGCGCAGGCGTGGTATTTATCGACGAATGGGGTACCTCTGTCACACTTCGCGATTTCGAGTATATCTGCCTTTTCAATCCGACGCGCGTTATATTACGTGAGCCACCGTCTCGCCTCTCTCCTACTGAATATGTTGCCGAAGTAAAGAATAACCCTAGAGAAAGTCAACTGGTGGCGGAAGCTGCTGGCGCCGCGCTCTCCTGTGGTGCCGCAGTCCTTGGCTGGTTTGTAGTATTCACTTCAGGGGCAGCGATCCCGTTTAGCGGCGGAGGATCCACTGTCTTCTCTGTTATGGCATATAGCGCCGCGACGGCGAGTTCCATTCAGTGTGCTAATAGCTTGATGAGAACACGAAACGAGGTGAAGGCACCCCACCTAAACGATGAACTGGACAGCGAAGAGTGGTACCAGAATGTAACATTAGCATTGGATGTGATCTCCCTCGGAGGTGCTTCGGCTGCGGGACTAATGACGATCCGCGGAATCAAACTTCTCCAGGCAGAGGGCATTACTACCCGTCAGGCTCTGGAAGGCTTGAACAGGCAACAGCGTCGAAGACTCTCACGCGAGATTGCTCGATCAAATGCTCCGGGCATTTCGAATAAAACACTTAAGATGATGGAACGGACCGGTAAGATTGAGCGGCGATATTCGAACGACGCTATAAGGTCCACTACGATACGACAAATCAAGGACTCCATCGGCGCCGGACTGAGCTTTGCAGGTGGTGCGCTCAGCGGAGCCATAGCGAAACTAGCCATTATAGTTGTGGCGGACGACGATGAGCGATCTTAACCAGAAAAGACGGCCGAAGACGCCAAAGCCAGACTACCAGATGTTCCCTAGTGGTATCTGGCACATGCTGGCAGCGATCATGCTCATGCTGTTTTGCTCGACAATCACGCTTGTACTGGTGTCTGAGATTTTATCGGAGTGGGTAGCCGAACACCCCCTGATGTATCTGGAACTTGCATTGCTCGTGGTCATGGTGACCCTGCTTGCAACCCCTACTTTCCTTTTATCCCGAGGCTGGTCAAGCGCTCACCCGTTCCTTCTTTGGCAAAACAGAGCGTATCTGCTCGTGCTGGCGGCGAGTTCGATTATTTTGCTGATAGGTGAAAATTACGGAATGGCCGTGTCAGGGGGTGTCGGGCTTGGTATGGGCATAATGGCTCATGCTTTATATGGGGCAAAACGATACGTTGCCGGGGTTGAGCATTACCGATTAATCTGGGAGCACCATCGGTTTGAGCGGCAGAATCGTTAAGAGCTTATCCGGCACATCTGTACTGTCATTGGGCTAACGTTTCGGCAGTCATCGGGCCCCGTACTTGAGAAAGCGCCTGCCCTAAAGCCGCTCTATCAAGGCAAAAGCATTCTCACAAGGCCCCAGATAAGAGCCGCCGAAGAGGTTGTAGTGATTCAGGAAGTGGTAAAGATTATAAATTTCCCGCTTGCGGGGATATTCAGCGGTCATTGGCCGGACGTCTTCGTAGGCCTCGTAGAATGCCGGGCCGAGGCCGCCAAACATTTCGGTCATGGCCAGATCGGCTTCGCTGTCGCCGTAGTAGACGGCCGGATCGATCAGCCAGGGGTTATCGCCGTCAAAAAGCACGTTACCAGACCACAAATCTCCGTGTAGCAGGCTGGGCCCGGCACAGTGTTCGTTCAGCCAGTCAATTAGCACGGTACGCCGGGACTTAAGCATGTCCTCGAATCGCCGGCGCAGGCCGGCATCCTTGATCAGGCTGACCTGATAGCCCAATCGATAGTCAGCAAAAAACTCGCCCCAGTTGTCTGTCTCGATGTTTTTTTGCGGGTTCAGGCCGATATAGTTGTCCCGGTCGAGACCGTAACGAGACTGCGGGAGATTGTGAATGGCAGCAAGACCCCGGCCCAGGGTGACCAGCAGGGCTTCTGACTGCCGCTGCGGCATAATCGCGGTCATCTCAAGCTGTTTTTCGGTAACCGACAGCACCCGCGGCACTTTGACATCGGTAACACCCGCTGCCTCCAGGGCGTCTCGCAGCAGCTCCAGGCCCTCTGCCTCACGGAACAGGGCGTCCTCGTAATCCGTCTGATTGATTTTGGTGTGCACCATACTTCCTGAGTCCTCGCGAATACCCTTTCTGTGCTGTTACAGCTTACGGGAATCCCGTGATGCAAAGCGTGATAGCATTCAACGATTATCGCTAACACACTGAACTGGATAGCAGGTTCAGTAAACACCTCCTCCTGTTCGTTGAGAAGTTAAGGAAGTTTCAGCTTGGCCACTTTGATTCAGGTCTTTTTCCATACCCTGGCCACTACCCTGCCGGTGTTTGTGATGGTTTTTATCGGTCTGGGATTACGTAAACTCCGCTGGGTTGACGCTGCTTTCGTGAATACCGCCTCGGCGCTGGTATTCAAGGCGACGCTGCCCACACTGATCTTTCTGAGCATTCTGCGGGCGGATCTGGATACGGCGTTTAATCCGGGCATGCTGGCGTTTTTTGCCCTGGCAACCCTGGGCAGTTTCGCACTGACCTGGGTCTGGGCCATATGGCGGGTGCCCCGGGTGGACCGTGGCGTTTACGTGCAAGGGGCGTTTCGTGGCAACTGCGGTATCGTCGGGCTGGCGCTGGCGGCCAACCTTTACGGCGACTACGGTTTGTCTGCCGGTGGCATTCTGCTGGGGCTGG
The DNA here is from genome assembly GCA_029265735.1 of Marinobacter segnicrescens. Lineage (GTDB taxonomy): Bacteria > Pseudomonadota > Gammaproteobacteria > Pseudomonadales > Oleiphilaceae > Marinobacter > Marinobacter segnicrescens_A. Next base: position 3,487 of record JAJUHY010000069.1, read on the forward strand.
TGATTATCTGCTACAACATTCTGTCGGTGGTGGTTCTGCTCGCCTATCAGACGGAACACAAGTTGAGCTGGCGGCAGATTCTGGTTGATATCGCCCGCAATCCGCTGATTCTTTCGGTGCTGATTGCAATACCGATCGCCTGGGCGGATGTACGCCTGCCGGAATGGATTATGACCAGCGGCGACTATTTTGCCTCTCTCACCCTGCCCCTGGCCCTGCTGTGTATTGGCGCCACTGTGTCTTTGAACTCAATCCGGAAGGAAAGTGGGCCCGCCATGGGCGCGAGCGTGTTCAAGATGGTCACTCTCCCTGCCCTGTGTACCCTGGCGGCCTGGATGGTCGGCTTCCGCGGACCGGAGCTGGGGCTGATGTTCCTTTATTTCGCCAGCCCTACCGCGGCCGCCAGCTTTGTGATGGTGAAAGCGCTGGGCGGGAACGCACGGCTGGCCGCAAATATCATTGCGATCACTACGCTGATGGCGAGTGTTACCGTCACCCTCGGCGTGTTTATTTTGCAAAGTGCAGGTCTGATCTGATTCCGTTCAGGCGCTGGTTCTGGCAAGCCAGGCGGCGCCCCGGACACCGCTGGAATCTCCATGTGCCGCTCTCACAACAGGCGTGTCGCACTCACCGCCGAAAACCCAGGCGGGCAGGCGTTGTGGCAAGGCCGCATAGATCGCTTCGACGTTGGAGAGGCCACCACCCAGCACGATAACGTCCGGGTCCAGCACATTGATCACCGACGCCAGACCCCGGGCCAGATGGTCCAGATACAGTTCCAGTGTTTCCGCCGCGCGGGGGTCCACTGGCGCCGCCGCGACGATTTCCTGACTGGTTCGGGTCTCCTGCCATTGAAGCTGATGGGTCCTGGTCACACCGGGGCCGGCCAGGAAGGTTTCGTTACAGCCCCGCCGACCACAAAAACAGCTACGCTGATCCAGTTCGTCCTGCACTGTCCAGGGCAAGGGGTTGTGGCCCCATTCGCCAGCTACGCCATTAGGGCCCGTCAGCGGTTGGCCGTTAATGCAGATTCCCGCGCCACACCCGGTCCCTAAAATGGCCGCAAACACAACGTTATAACCGGCACCGGCCCCGTCGGTCGCCTCGGACAAAGCCAGGCAGTTGGCATCGTTAGTGAGCGTTACCGGCCTGGCCAGTAACTGCGCCAGATCCTCCGCCAGCGCCTGACCGTTCAACCAGGTGGAGTTCCCGTTCTTAACCCGTTTTGTACGCCGTGAAACGGAGCCGGGAATGCCAACTCCAACCGGCAGGCCAACACATCCGGCCCGGGCCTCGGCTTCATGGACCAGTCCCGCGATGGTCGTTAACGTCCCGTGGTAGTCGCCCCTCGGCGTAGGTACACGCTTGCGGAAATGCTCGGTGCTATCTGAATCCAGCAGAATCACCTCGGTCTTGGTCCCGCCGAGGTCAATCCCTACCAGCCAGTCTGTACTCATCGTTTATCCACAACATCAGCGGTCGCACAGGACCGGATCACCAGGTCACTCATTTCGGCTCTGATCCACAATAATCAGCTCATCCAGATTAAAGCCCCGGGCGCTGGCTGCATCCCGGAAGTCTTCCATGGCTTCGTCACTGACCGTCGGGGTGCGGGACAGGAACCAGAGATAGTCCCGGTCGTAACCGGTAACGTAGGAATACTGGTAGTTTTCCTGGTCCAGTTCAAAGATGACGTACGAAGCGTAGAAAGGACCGAAGAAGGACACCTTCAGATGGCCCACGTCTTCCTCTTCCACAAATTTCGCCTTGCCTTCCGCTTCTTCCCATTCACCTTTTTCAGGAGAGTAACCGCGGTTGAGGACACGAATGCTGCCATCAGCATTCAACTGATACTCCGCTGATACAGCTTCAAGACCTTCCTCAAAGGAATGGTCATAACGGGCTATTTCATACCAGGTGCCCAGGTAACGTTCCGCGTCGAACCCCTGCACCGGCTCAATACCTTTAGGGACGCTGGTGCAACCTGCGATGGAAAGCCCGAGTACTCCGGCCATAACGGTTCTTATACCCATGTCCATTTCTCCCTGCTGTTCAGTAATGGCGTGGCGGTGATAGCCGATACGTCAGGTTTCCTGCTCCCGGGTCTTCCCCTCGCGAATGGTTTCCCGTGCCTCCTGCTCTTCCTCGGCATCGGCCTCCGGTGTTTCGTGCTCGTCCGCCCGGGACGGGCGATAGCAAAGGGTTACCAGGATCGGGAAATGGTCGGAACCAAAATAGTTCAGCCGGCGGATGTCGTCCACGGTGAAATGTTTGGTAGTAAAGACATGGTCCAGGGGCCAGCGTAAAAACCAGTGCTCGGCATGGAAGGTGCTGAACATGCCACGGCCCCGGCGCGGGTCCAGCATCCCACTAACCCGGCAGAACAGGCGGGTGGTTCGCGACCAGGCCACATCGTTCAGATCACCAGCCACCACCGCTGGCACACCGGATTCACTGACTTCCTTGCCTACCAGCAACAGCTCCGCATCCCGCCACAGGGATTCTTCGCTCTCACTGGGGGCCGGCGGCCGGGGGTGCACAGCATGGAAGCGTATTCGTTCGTTATCATCCAGACGAAGCCAGCCATGGATAGAAGGGATATCATCCTGGATCAGGTATTTTACTTCTGCTTCCTCCAGCGGCAGCCGGGAGTACAGATGCATGCCGTAGAGGTTATCGAGGGGAACGCGGACAATGCAGGGCCAATCACCGAATGCCTCATCAAGGCGGGCTTCCCACCATTTGTCCGACTCCAGGGTCAGCAGAATGTCCGGCTGATATTCCCGAACCTGCCGAATCAGGTCGTCACTGTTGCGGTTCGGGGTGAGCACGTTGGCAACCATAAGCGTGAAACAACGGTTCTCATGCCCAGGCTCCATGGGGAGAACCTGATGAGGCCACAGGGGAGTCCAGGGCAAGATACGGTACACCTGCACTACGAGCACCACGGCAGAGATCAGCAATACCCAGATAAACCAGTCCCCGGCAAAGGGTGACAGAATGAATATGATCAGTGCGAGGCTGGCAATCTGGACCCGGGGGAATTCACAGGCCCTGACCCACCAGTCGTGCACCGGCACCTTACCCAGAAGGGTTATGGCGGCAAGGATGAGTGCGAGGGTGAGCAGAATGTATCCGGCCATGAGCTCTCCTGCTGGTAGCCGTCCGTTATTTTTCTAGCCGTACAAGCATGTTAGCGGAGTCACTTTCACTCCGCCTTGCTATTCAAATCTGTTAGCAGGATTTTGGCAATGCAGTTCACGCGGGGGTGCAGCAGATAGGTTATTTGCGGCGATAGATAATGCCGGGATGACACTGCACCATCTCGTACAGGTTGGAAAGGCCGTTCAGGGACTCTGATGCACCCAGAATCAGGTAGCCACCGGGGTTCAGGCAGGCGTGCATGCGGGTAAGGATGTCTTTTTTATGCTCAGCGGCGAAGTAGATCAGCACGTTGCGGCAGAAAATCAGGTCGAACTTGCCGAGCACGTAACGATCCAGCAAGTTCAGCTCCCGGAACTCCACCATGAGCTGAAGTTCAGGTTTAACTTTCCACCCACCGCTAGGGAGAGGGGTAAAGAACGTGCGCTGGCGCTCCGGCGACAGCCCGCGGCCAATAGCCAGCATTTCATACTCGCCCCGCCGGGCCGTATCGAGCACTGAACGGGAAATATCCGTTGCCACGATCCTCACATCAGACCTGAGACGGCCGGGCTGGAGCCGCCGGTATTCCTCAATGGTCATGGCAATAGAGTACGGCTCCTGCCCTGTAGAGCAGGCCGCTGACCAGATCCGCAACGGTTGCAGATCATTGCGGGCCGCCAGCTCCGGAAGCAGTTTTTCAGCAAGAATGCGAAATGGATGGTTATCCCGGAACCACAGGGTCTCGTTGGTGGTCATCGCATCGATAACACTTTCCTTCAGCTGGGCCGAACCGGGTCGCTGAAGACGGACGAGCAGATCCCCCATGGAGTCGATACCATTGTCCACCAGCAGGCGCCGCAGGCGACTCTTGACGAGGTATTGCTTGTTGTCCCCCAACAGGATCCCGGACGCATCCTGCACGAGCTGCGCTACGGCGAGATGACCGCCTTCGAGGAGCGGCCGCACTCCCCCTACTACGGGTGTGCGGACGCAACGCCCCTCTACGTCGTGCTGCTCGACGAGTACGAGCGCTGGACGGGCGACAGAAAGCTCGTGCGGGAGCTCGAGCGCGAGGCGCGGGCGGCCCTGAACTGGATCGACGAGTACGCCGACCTGCTCGGAAACGGCTAC
>JAJUHY010000065.1 GCA_029265735.1 Marinobacter segnicrescens
AGGACCCCGAGAATGCATACAAGTACACTGCCAAGGGTAACCTGGTAGCCGTAATTTCTGACGGCACGGCCATCCTTGGTCTTGGCAATCTCGGCCCTCTGGCCAGCAAGCCAGTTATGGAAGGTAAGGGTGTTCTGTTCAAGCGCTTTGCCGGTATCGACGTGTTCGATATCGAAGTAAATTCTGAAAGCCCGCAGGCCTTTATCGAAACTGTGGAGCGTATTGCGGATACCTTCGGAGGTATTAACCTCGAAGACATCAAGGCACCTGAGTGCTTTGAGATCGAGCGGGCGCTGATCGAACGTTGTAATGTGCCGATTTTCCATGACGACCAGCATGGCACCGCAATTGTGACGGCGGCCGGCATGATCAATGCGCTGGAGCTTCAGGGCAAGAAAATCGAAGAAGCGACCGTTGTGTGTCTCGGCGCCGGCGCGGCCGCGATTGCCTGCATGAAGCTGCTGGTGAGCTGCGGTATTCGTTCAGAAAACATCTATATGCTGGACCGTAAAGGCGTTATCCACTCCGGACGCGACGACCTGAACCAGTACAAGGCGATGTTCGCCACCGAAACAGACAAGCGTACGCTGGATGACGCTATCGACGGCGCTGACGTTTTCCTGGGGCTGTCCGGTCCGGACCTGCTTTCGGTTGAGCAGCTGAACAAGATGGCTCCGAATCCGGTCGTGTTCGCCTGTTCCAACCCTGATCCGGAAATCAAGCCGGAGCTGGTAATGGAAGCCCGTAACGACGTGATCATGGCCACCGGTCGTTCCGACTATCCGAACCAGGTTAACAACGTACTGGGCTTCCCGTTCATTTTCCGGGGTGCGCTGGACGTTCGTGCGACTCAGATCAACGAAGAAATGAAAGTGGCTGCGGTTCACGCTATCCGCGAGCTGGCCAAGGAGCCGGTTCCTCAGGAAATCTGTGAAGCCTACGGTGTCGACAAGCTTGAATTCGGTAAGGAATACATCATTCCCAAGCCGATGGACGTGCGTCTGCTTGAAGTGGTGCCGTCTGCTGTGGCTCGTGCCGCAGTAGATTCCGGTGTTGCCGGCAAGGGTTATCCGGAGCACTATCCGCTCAAGTCCATGGACGACATTCGCTAACTCTGGCGAGTTCAAAAAAACCGACGGCTTCCACCGTCGGTTTTTTTATGTCTGCAATCCATGTTCTGGAGTGTTCGGGGTTGGTCAACCGGCTGACCTGTGGTCCGCCGGTTCGGGATCAGAACAGATTTCGTGGAAGGTTTACGTCACCGCCACCGCTCAGGCCGTTACCGGCTCGTTGCTCCGGCACATTCTCGGCGCGGAAGATCTCGGCGATGGCGTTGTCCTGTTCGGGCGCGGCCCGGTCTCCGGTGCGCGGGTCAATTCTGACCTGAACAATGCCGCTGGGTCTGGGCATCTCAGAGTTCGGAGTGCCTGCCAGTGCTTCTTCCATGTAGTCCATCCAGATGGGCAGTGCAGCAGTGCTGCCGAACTCCCGGAAGCCAAGGGTGGCTGGCTGGTCAAAGCCGACCCAGGTGGTGGTCGAAACTTCATGGTTGAAGCCGGCAAACCAGGCGTCCTTCTGTTCGTTGGTAGTGCCGGTTTTGCCGGCCAGGTCGCTGCGCCCGAGAGAGCGGGCAGTGGCACCCGTGCCACGATTAATAACGTCTTTCAGCATGGAATGCAGCAGATAGACGGACTGCTCATCCACCAGGCGCTCGGCAACGCGAATTGCAGGGAAACCGGTGGCCGGGTCTGGGCTGTCTTCCTGCAGGCGGTCACAGTTGCTGTCACAAAGGATCGCGGGGGCGGCTTCGTACAGGAGGTTGCCTTCGCTGTCGGTAATCGTCTGGATCAGATAGGGCTGCACGTCATAGCCGCCGTTTGCGATCACGGCAAATCCGCGGGCCATATCCATGGGGGTCAGCGAACCGCTGCCCAGCGCCAGAGAAAGTTCCCGGGGCAGGTGCTGGGTGGGTAGCTTCAATTGCTCCAGAAAGGCCATGGTCTCATCAATTCCCAGATCCTGCAGCAGACGGATAGAGACCATATTCCTTGAACGATAAAGCGCTTCCCGCAGGCGTATGGGGCCAAGGAACTCGCCGCCGGAGTTTTTGGGGCGCCATCCCGGTTCGGTCTCGCTGCCCTCCTGCACTATTGGTGAATCATTGTAGATCGTCGCCGGGCTCATCCCGACCTGCAGTGCTTTCAGGTAGACAAACGGCTTGAAGATGGAGCCGGGCTGCCGCAATGCCTGGACGGCACGGTTGTATTTGGTCTGGGTGAAGCTGTAGCCCCCCGCCAGTGCGAGAATGGCACCGTTTTTGGCGTTCAGGGACACCAACGCACCTTCCACATCCGGAATCTGGGCCAGGGCCATGGGGACCGGCGCAATAACCGGCGCGGCGTCATCTTCCAGAGACACTGAGCCGTCTGCGATCTCGTCAGATGTCTCTGGCTGGTCGGTTGCCTGTCGCCGGACGTAAACGATATCTCCCGTCGACAGCACATCAGATACTTTACCGGGCGCCGGGCCCATGGCGTTGGCGGTGCGGTAGGCCCGCGCCCAGGTCATGGTATCGAAGGGAATGAAGCCTTTGCCGAGGTGGCGGGACCAGGCCTGAGCCTGATTATTGCTGTCATCAATTGCCGTGATAATGACGGGATACAGTTCTTCGACCTTGGGGTAGGCATCAAGGATGTCCTGATAGGTCTCCTCGTCTGCGGGTACCTGGTCTGTTGTGCCAACAGGGCCGCGGTAGCCGTGGCGGCGGTCGTAGGCTTCCAGTCCGTGCTGGAGGGCCCGGGTCGCAGCGTCCTGGTTTTCGCTGTGAACGGTGAGGGTGACCCGGTAGCCATCGGTATAGGCCGCTTCGCCATAGCGGGCGACCAGCTCAGCGCGGGCCATCTCGGCAACGTAGTCGGCGTTTACTTCGGTGGGTGTGGTGTTGTACCGGGCGCTCAGTGGCTCGGCCAGGGCTTCATCCCGTTCAGCGGCAGAAATGTAGCCCAGTTCCGCCATGCGTCCGAGGATCCAGTTACGACGGACCTTTGCGCGGTCGGGGTTAGCCAGTGGGTTATAGGCGGACGGGGCTTTGGGCAGGCCTGCCAGCATGGCCATCTGGGCGAGGCTCAGCTCGTCGACCGGTTTGCCATAGTAAACCTGTGCCGCGGCGGCCAGGCCGTAAGCACGGTTGCCGAGGTAGATCTTGTTCAGGTAGAGCTCGAGAATGGTTTGTTTGTCCAGCTCTTTCTCGATCTGGAAAGACAGCAGGATTTCATTGAATTTGCGGGCGAAAGTACGATCCCGTGTGAGGAAGTAGTTCCGGGCCACCTGCATGGTGATGGTGCTGCCCCCGGACTGGATCTCCCCGGTTGACAGCAGTTCCACTGCAGCTCGTCCCAGGCCGATTACATCAACGCCAAAGTGCTCATAAAAGCGGGCGTCCTCTGCTGCCAGAAAGGCCTGCAGCTGCTTTTCGGGTATTTGATCGATTGTGACAGGCGTCCTTCTCTTTTCACCGAATTCTGCTATTAATTTGTCGTCCGATGAGTAGATCCTGAGAGGCGTCTGAAGCTGTGTATCAAGTAACTGGTGCACTGCCGGAAGCTCAGGACGCAGGTGCAGATAGAAACCAGCGGCGACCAGCATGGCCGAGCTGAGCCCAAGAATGGCCAGCCAGAGAAAGAAGCGTGATGCTGTAATCAGTCGGGACATTTTTTTCTGACAACTGTTGGGTATAAGTCTATCATCTGAGAAATTGCTTTAGGTGTTAAAAGAGGTCAATGTTTCGGCAATCTCTCAAAACAGCGAGGGGGCATTGTAGACCTAAAAGCCGGTGATTTCTCTTACATAAAAAATATATAAATGGAACTGCTGCGCACTATTAAAAGAATCATAGCGTAAACGGCAGTCTGGCCAGGGTTTTACGGCCGGGAGCCCGCTGACGAGTCGGGCGTACGGTTGTCCAGGTATAAGGTGAGCGCGTGTTTGGATTATCAGGCAAAAAGTCCAGTGCCGTGCTGGGGGTGGATATCAGTTCCAGTTCGGTAAAGTTACTGGAGCTCTCGAGGCAGGGTGGCCGTTATAAGGTAGAAAGCCACGCCGTCGAACCACTACCCCCAAATGCGGTGGTAGAGAAGAATATCACAGACGTGGAAGCTGTTGGCGAGGCGATCAAGCGCGTTGTCAGCAAGGCCCGTACGGGAGCCCGGCAGGCGGCCGTGGCGGTTTCCGGTTCAGCAGTAATTACCAAGGTCATCCAGATGAGCGCCGGGCTTAATGAGTTCGAGCTGGAGGACCAGATTGCCCTGGAAGCAGACCAGTACATTCCCTATCCGCTGGATGAAGTCGCCATCGACTTCGAAGTGCAGGGTCCTTCTGAAACCAATCCGGATCAGGTCGACGTACTGTTGGCCGCGTGTCGCAAGGAAAATGTGGATATCCGCGAGGATGCGCTGCATATCGCAGGGCTGACCGCGCGGATTGTGGACGTTGAAGCCTACGCCCTGGAGCGCGCCTACACACTGATCGAGCCCCAGCTGGAATCCCATGGCGAAGATCTGGTTGTCGCCATCGTCGATGTGGGCGCCACCATGACGACGCTGAGCGTGCTGGCCGGCGGCGAAACGGTATACACCCGGGAGCAGATCTTTGGTGGTAAACAGCTGACCGAGGAAATCCAGCGTCGTTACGGTCTGTCGGTGGAAGAAGCCGGTCTTGCCAAAAAGCAGGGCGGGTTGCCGGATGACTATGAGAGCGAAGTGCTTGAGCCTTTCCGCGAAGCAGTGGTTCAGCAGGTCGCCCGGGCGCTGCAGTTTTTCTTCGGTGCAAGCCAGTACAACGCAGTGGACTATGTACTGCTGGCTGGCGGCACGGCCTCCATCCCCGGGCTTGCGGCCATGGTAGAGCAGAAAACCGCCACCACCACCATTGTCGCCAATCCTTTTTCTGATATGGCAGTCGGGTCGCGGGTCAATGCCTCTGCACTGGCCAATGACGCCCCTTCGCTAATGATTGCCTGTGGGCTGGCGATGAGGAGCTTTGACTGATGGCCAAGATTAACCTCCGCCCCTGGCGGGAAGAACTTCGGGCAGAAAAACAGAAGCGTTTCGTTGCGACCCTGGCCGGCGCGGCTATTGTTGCTGCCGGACTGGTGTTTCTCTGGAAGACCGATACAGATAACCGTATTGCTTATCAGCAATCACGAAATGACTATATCCAGGCGGCGTCCCGCCAGCTGGACAGCCAGATCCGTGAGATTCAGGAGCTCCGAAAAAAGCGTGAAGAACTGCTGGCGCGGATGGAAGTCATTCAGGATCTGCAGGGCAAACGGCCGGTCATCGTGCGAGTCTTTGACGAGCTGGTGCGGACACTGCCCGAAGGGCTGTTTTATACCGAGTTAAGCAAAACCGGGGAACGGCTCGCCATCAATGGCATGGCGGAATCCAACAGCCGCATCTCCAGTCTGATGCGGAATTTCGAACGGTCTGACTGGTTCACCAACCCGGGGCTGACGACGGTTGCAGCGGCTGATAACCGCCGTGCGGGTTACAGCGCCTTCAAGCTGTCAGTCAACCAGACAACTCCTGCACAGGAAGAGGAGAGCAACCAGTGAGCCTGTCGGACTCTCTTAAAAGCCTGAATGAATTCGATATCAACGACCTTGATATCAACAACGCCGGTATCTGGCCGGCGCCGGTCAAGTTTATCGTCGTCCTGATTCTGGCAGGCCTGATCCTGGGCGGTGGCTACTGGTTCTTTATCAAGGATCAGTATGCTCAGCTGGAGCGGGTGGAGCGGCAGGAGACAGAGCTTCGTCAGGAGTACGAGCGGAAAGCCTATCAGGTTGCCAACCTTGAGGTTTTCAAGCAGCAGATGGTGGAGATGGAAGAAACCTTCGGCGCTCTGGTACGGCAACTGCCCAGTGATACCGAAGTGCCCGGCCTGCTGGAAGACATCACCAACACCGCGCTGGGCAGTGGCCTCACGTTACGGGAGATCCAGCTTCAGGCTGAGCAGAAGCGGGACTTTTACGTGGAGCTGCCCATCAATATCCAGGTCAGCGGCTCCTATCATGAACTGGCGTCTTTTGTCAGCAGCGTGGCCGGGCTGCCCCGGATTGTTACGCTGCACGACTTCACCATCACACCAACAAGCGGTAATGCAGACCGGCTCGACATGAAAGTTGTAGCCAGGACCTACCGCTACCGGGCTGGAGAATAAGCATGGCACGACAGCATGCAGTGAAAGCCTGGCTGGGTATTGGTCTGGCTGTACTGTTGGCCGGATGCACCCAGGGGGGCGGCTTTTCGGATCTTGATCGCTTTATGGAAGAAACCCGGGCCAAACCCCGGGGGCATGTTGAGCCTCTGCCGGAGTTCAAGGCCTATGAAGCGTTCACCTATTCCGCGGCTGATCGGCGGGCACCGTTTGAGCCCCCGATTGACGTCCAGCTCACCATGCTGGACGACGAGCCTGGCAGTACGGTGGAGCCGGATCTTGATCGGCCCAAAGAAGTGCTTGAGAACTACGGCCTGACTGATCTCAGGATGGTCGGCACGCTCACCAGCGCCAACGGCAACCTGTTTGCGTTGATTGAAGATTCTGACCGGGGAATTCACCGGGTCCGCAATGGCAATTACATGGGCACGAACTATGGCCGCATTGTCGGAATCAGCGAAACCCGGGTTGAGCTGCTGGAAATTGTTCCCAACGGCTCGGGGGGATGGGTTGAACGGCCGCGATCCCTGTCCCTGGAAGAAGGCTAAGGAGTGGCTCGCATGAAAACACAAAGAAACGAAGAAACAGAAGTTTTGGGGTCGAGGCTAGCGATGTTCAGAAAATTCACGGTATGGATGAGCGCAGTGACACTGGCTATGGCAGCCGGTATCGCCAACGCGGCAACGCTTCAGGACGTGGAGTTTTCCTCGCTCTCTGGCGACCGCACCGAGGTGGTTCTGAGTTTTGACGGAACTCCGCCGGAACCTTCCGGCTACACTATCGAGCGTCCGGCACGGATCGCGATCGATCTGAGAGATACGGTGAGCGGGCTGGATAGCCGTAACATGACGCTGGGGGATGGTAATACCCGGAGCATGACCGTTGTTGAAACCGGCGATCGGACCCGGCTGATTTTCAACCTGGTGCAACTGGCACCCTATGAAACGAGAGTCAGTGGTAACGATCTCATCATTACCATCGGAGACGCTGACTACAGCGGTGCTGTCGCATCGACTGGCAGCGACAGTGACTCCGTCAGCACCACGTCATCCCGGGTGACCGGCGATGCCATTACCAACGTCGACTTCCGCCGCGGCGCCAACGGTGAAGGCCGGGTCATCATTGACCTGTCCAACAGCCGGGTTCCGGTCGCGCTGAACGAGCAGGGCGGCCGTATCCGTCTGGTCCTGGACGGAACGGAAGTGCCCAACGACCTGCGCCGTCGGCTGGACGTCACCGATTTTGCGACCCCGGTTACCCGCGTAGACACCTTTACTGAGGGCGGTGACGCCATTGTTGAGATCCGTCCGGAAGGCGCCTACGACTATCTGGCCTTCCAGTCTGGCAACCGCTTTACCGTCAGTGTCGAGCGTCTGACGGAAGAGGAAGCGGAGAAGCGCCGCGAAGAGAAATTCCCGTACACCGGTGAGAAACTGTCACTGAACTTCCAGGATATTGAGGTTCGCTCTGTACTGCAGTTGATCGCAGACTTCACCGGCCTCAACCTGGTGGCCAGTGATACGGTATCCGGCAGCATCACCCTGCGCCTGCAGAACGTACCCTGGGACCAGGCGCTGGACCTGATCCTGAAAACCAAGGGCCTCGAC